>CAYNNM010000007.1:0-15345 GCA_964398575.1 uncultured Methanosarcinales archaeon | reverse complement strand
TTGCTTGTCCATATCCAGGATATGGCTCTTCGAAAAATCTATATAAATTTTCCTAAAGCTATAAATACTCTCCGGCACAATCAAGGGTTATGAGGCTTTTAAAGAACAAGGCAGCGCTCCTTTTAGCGATTCTCCTATTGGCATTCTCCCTCCACATATATTTCGAATCGAGGGCAGAGTTCTCGCAGGTGAGCTACGCGTCATTCGCAGAGGCGCGCTCGATCGCGGAAAGCGGATTTCCGACATCGACATCCCCGCTTTCCCCCCCTCTTTTCCACTACATCCTCGCTCCGATATACAGATGGAGCCTCGCCATCAAGATATTCTCCGCGCTGCTTTTTGTCTCTGTAGCCTATCTTGTGAATAGACTGTCTTTCGCATTGACTAAAGATGAGAACGCGTCGCTTCTCGCCACACTTCTCGCCGCATTCTCCCCCGTATTCTTCTCAGAGACCCTCTTCTTGGTGACTCCCAATTCCCTTTTCCTTCCCCTTCTTCTCCTATTCATACTCGCGTTTGTCAGGATCGCCGAGAGGAAGTATCTCTATGTCGCAGTCGCGCTGTCGTTCCTTCTTCCGCTGACAAGCGCAGCAGCGGCGATAGTCGTTCCCGCGCTCATAATCTATTTCGCGATATCGAAGCTTCTTGGGATAACCCTCTCAAGGAAGGAGAATGAGGCGTCTTTCCTCGTCCTTTTCGCGATCCTGTGGGTGCTCTTTCTCCTCTTCAAGGGTTCGTTCGAGGTCCACGGATTCTTAGCCATATTCCAGAACACCCCTGAGAGGATATTCGCGAGCTATTTCTCAGGAATAACCATAAATGAGGTCATCGCGAAGATCGGCTTCATTCCTCTCGCGCTTGGAGTGTCCGCCATCTATTCGAGGATATTCCGGCCGCAGGAAAAAGAATCATACCTCATCGTATCCTTCGTCTTCATCATCTTTCTCCTGCTCTGGCAGAGGCTCCTTGAGCTTGGCTTCGCACTCCTTATCCTATCCATACTTCTTGCGGTCCTCTCTTCCTATTCGATAAGGGATGCCATGAAGTATCTCTCGAAGACAAAAATACATCACGCCAGGGCAGATGCCTACATAGCGTTCCTGTTCATATTCATGATATCGATGCTCATCCCCTCCCTCTCCTTCGCTTCAAAGGAGGTCTCGCTCTCGAAGGACACAGATATCCTTCTCGCGTCGCACTGGATAGCCGAGGTCTCGGCAGAGGATGCGAAAGTGGTCTCATCGCCAAAGAGCGGGCATCTCATCGATTATGTATCGGGCAGAAAGCCGATCCTCACAGAGAGCTACCTGAGGTACAATGATGCCAATCTCATCTATAACGACATACACAAGATATATACGACCCCCTTTGTCACCGATGCGCTTCAGCTCCTGAACAAGCACTCTGTGAAATACATCATCCTCGATAGCACGGCCAAAAGGGAGTTCTCGATAGAGGGCCTAAGATACGCGGAGGATAAGTGCTTTAGCGAGACATCGTTTGGAACAGTGAAAGTATATGAGGTAAAATGCGTGCTAAAATGAGAAAGTCATACCTTTTCCTGATCGCCCTTGCGCCCCTCTTGCTCCTTTTCCTAAGATGGGAATCCTCAGGCCTGCTTCTTGGCAATGAAGCGTACTATCACCTATCTCTCGCTGAGAGGATAGCTGAGGACCCTTCGCTCATATACCGCAACCTGTATCTGCGGGATTTCCAGCTGACTCCCTTCCACATCCTCCTCTCGCTCTATCCGACACCGATATTCGCGCAGTCGATCGTCCTTGCCTTCGGACTGCTTTCCGCACTCCTCTTCTACAGGATCGTGCAGAGGATGGATAGGAAAGCGAGTGTCTTCTCGACAGCGCTCCTCCTATCATCGCCGATCTTCATCTATCTCTCAACATTCGTCAATGCCGATTCGCTGCCGCTTTTCCTCACACTCCTCTCTATCGCATTCTATATGGAGAGAAAATACTCTCTCTCGGCGATATCTGTCTTCATCCTCGCGTTCTTCCCTCCATTCAACCTTCTTTTCCTCGCCGCTCTTCTCGCTCTCTACGGAAAGGAGAGGAAATTGGATTTCGCCAAATACATCCTTGTCTCGGCGATCATATCATTCTCACTCTCAAGCGAGCTCTTCTACAGGTACGCTGCAAAAGGCCTCTTCGCGGATTTCGGAAGCTTCGCGGGCCTCTCGCTTCTCGCAGTCCTCTTCGGCCTAGCGGGGACATTCATCCTCTGGAAGGAAGCGAAATGGGCAGCGCTTCTCTTCGGCATCGTGGCCCTCTTCTCCATCCGCTTCTCGAACATGAATATCTACACGAATCTCTACGTGTGCGCTGTCGGCGGAGTGGCGCTCCTCAATCTGTCCGCGAAGAGATGGTCCGAGGAGAGCCTTCGCAAGATCACTGTGTTCCTCGTCTTCCTATCCATACTCTTCTCGACACTCTCCTACATCAATTTCGCGAAAGACGCCCCTCCGGAGGAAGAGACATACTTCGCCCTTCTCTCGGTAAACGAGGCAGGAAAGACCATCCTCGCGGAGAAGGACAAGAGCATCATAGTAAGCAGATTCTCGCTTGAGCCATTCATACCTGTATTTGGGAATGCCGGAAAAGAGACTCTCGCCGAGGAGATATTCCTCTCGAGGAGCCTTGAGAGGACAAGAAGGATGCTTGAGACAAACAGCATAGAGTACATCCTGATAGACGATGCCTTAAGGGCAAGGCTTCTTGAGAGCGAGGAAGGCATACTGTTCCTTCTCAATAACAGGGATGTCTTCACAGAGGTCTACTCCGGAGAAAGGACATCGCTCTACAGATACAGGGGCCTGCTCAAGTCTTGAATTTCTCTGAGATGATCCCGCTCGCATCCGCGCGTAGTATCATCATAAAATGGTCTGTCGCGAAGAAACGGAGATCCTTTATCTTGATGAGCCCTTCCTCGACCTCGATTATCGGGTATTCGGCGAAATCGAAGAATGCGGAGAGATTGCGGTCTATCTTCCGCATGCTGTCAGGAGCCTTCTTGAATGTCCTTGCCCGGACTGCCTTTCCGCTCAATATATTCAGGTCAGAGAGGATGTACTTATCTTTCTCCTCGTGGATTATGTGCCAGGAGAAGATATTCCAGAAATGAGGTATGGCTCTTGATTTTCCGTATCTTCTCTTCGCGGCATTTCTCGCGACCCGATGAAGAGCTGCCTTAAGAGCGATGTAGATGAGAAACATAGCGAGGGCGAGCCTTGCCACATCGCTTCTCTCGAAGAAGATGGTGAGGATGAGAAAAAGGATCGATAATCCGTAGAGGGGGACTTCGACCACGTTCGTGAATTCCCAGGCATATCTTCTCTTCTTCAGGGGATAGAGGACCTCTGTCCCGAAGTGATTCGTGAGGTCGAAGAATATGTGCACTGACATCCCGAGGATGGAGATGAGGTATGCCTCCCAGAATCCAAGAGAGCTTAAGCGCGAGAAGACAAAGGCAAGGCCGAATGCGAGAAGAGGGATTCCGAAGACCGAATGCGTGAGCTTCCTATGGTGCTTGAAATACGAGAGCCGGCCAAGCATTATGAACACAAGGTCTATGTCCGGAAGGACCGATGCGACTATGAGAAGCAGAGTGATCGGGCCTGCCTGCTCCTCGAACAGCGATCCGAGAAAGAGCCCGATTATCCCGTGCATCAGGAGGTCCATACCAAAATATTAAATAATCCGCTTTTTAACCTTTTCCATATGTTCATCCAGAATATCGACCCGGTGCTTCTTGAGTTCGGCCAGTTCGAGATACGGTATTACGGCATCATCTTCGCCCTCGGATTCGTCGCCGCGTATTTCTTCCTCAATCATCTTTCGAAAGAGAGGAAACTTGGCCTTTCGAAGGACGATGTCTCGGATTATCTTCTGTACCTCATCATAGGCGCGGTCCTCGGCTCGCGTCTCTTCCACATATTCGTGTATGAGCCGGGCCACTATCTCTCGAATCCGGAAGAGATCCTCGCGGTCTGGAGAGGCGGCCTCTCCATCCACGGAGGAGTCATCGGAGCGCTTCTCGCAGGATACATCTTCACGAGGAAGAAGAAGGTCGATTTCTGGAAGCTTGCGGATGCCACAGTCATCCCGCTCTCCTTCGGCCTCATATTCGGAAGGATAGCTAATTTCACCAATTCCGAATTTGTCGGAAAGATAACTGATGTCCCCTGGGCCGTGAAATTCATGCAGGCCGATCCAGAGAATTTCCGCCATCCTGTCCAGCTCTACGAGGCAGCGAAGAACGCAGTCATCTTCACGATACTCTGGACTTTCAGGGGGCACAAGCGCAAGGATGGATTCTATTTCTGGCTTTTCGTATTCCTCTATTCATCAATCAGGTTCTTCCTCGAGTTCTTCAAGGAGTGGGATGCCTATTATCTCGGACTCTCGATCCCACAGCTGATCAGCGTTCCCCTGGCCATCCTCGCAGGATATATGTTTTTCAGGAAAAAATGAGGCCAAAACAGCCCTTTCCCGCCGCTACACTGCGATAAGCTTATAAACAGATTTCGACCCCACCTCGTCCAGGGGAAACAAGATGAATCCGATATACACAGCGCTTGTCTATACAGTATGGTTCTTCTCGACCTATTTCGTACTTGTGTTCCTCCTTCATCTGCTGAAGAACCGGAAAGTGCTCTTCGATTCTCCTCTCCGCGCAAGAAAGCTTCCGAAAGTGAGCATAATCCTTCCGGCATTCAATGAGGAAGATGGCATCGAGGAGTCGATAAGGTCGCTTAATGCTCTCGATTACCCGAAAGACCTTCTCGAGATAATAATCATAAACGACGGCTCGAAGGATGGGACATCGAAGATAGTCAATAGATACGCCGATGGCAAGCGAATAATATTTCTGGATAATAAGATAAACAAAGGCAAAGCCGCCTGCCTGAATGAGGGAATAGCCCTTGCGACCGGAGAGTTCGTGGCGTGCATGGATGCTGACTCGATTCTCTCGAAGAACGCTCTTCAGAAGACAATACCTTACTTCAATGACGATCGCATCGGGGCCGTGACTGTATCTGTCGTCGTCAACAACGCGAAGAACATCCTCCACAAGATAATCGAGATAGAGTACATAATCGGGCTGACTCTTTTCCTCAAGGCATTCTCATTCTTCAATTCGGTATTCGTCACCCCCGGTCCGTTCTCGATATACCGGAAGGACCTCCTGAAGAGGATAGGCGGGTTCGACACCACGAACATAACTGAGGATCTCGAGATAGCCTATCGGATACACAAGGAAGGATATGTGATAGAGAACTGCACAGCGACATCGGTGCGCACAAACATCCCGCTGACATTCAAGGGACTCTATACCCAAAGGAAGAGGTGGTACTCCGGCGCGATACTCACCGCGATGCAGCACAAAGATATGCTGATGAAGAGAAAGACAGGGATATTCGGATACTTCATACCTTTCAACTATGCGCTCATCTCGATGGGCATCGTCCTCTTCACATACTCGCTCTTCCTTATGGCGAGCAACTTCATAAAATCGCTACAGCTCTATTCCCTCACAGGATTCAATTTCTGGCAGCAACTCACATTCGCATTCGATCCTCTCTCAGTCAGCATCTTCACATTCTTCGGCATAACCGGATTTCTCACATCCCTTCTGATCGCCATCATCGCCTTCCGGCTGATGGGATTGAGGGTAAGGGACAGATTGAAAGGATTCCTCGGATTCCCTTTCATCTTCATACTCTATGAGATATTCTGGATAGCGTCGTTCTACAATGTGCTTGCGAAGAAGAAGATAAAATGGCGATAGGAAAGAATTACAGGCCGGATAGGAAGATATTCATCCTCGCGGCAGTCATCACTCTGTCACTCTTCGCCCTGATATATTCGCTCAATGTCTACCTGAACAGCGAGCGCGAGGAGTTCCTCGAGGTGAGGATGGGCGAGTTCATAACCCAGTATGAGGATATGCAGGCGCTCGACATAATGGGGGATGTCTTCGGCGAGAAGATGACCTGCCTCGCGATGGAGCGCCAGCTGAAGAGGATGGATACGACGCTCTGGGACACAGGGATAAAGCTCGACAAGTACCGGCAGCTGACTGAAGAATATATGAAGAATCCTTTCTATCTCGAGCAGAAGACCCGCTTCAACAAGAACGAGATACTCTATCTTTCGATGCTAAAGACCCTCGAGAAGAAATGCGCGGCGGACAACACGATAATACTCTTCTTCTACAAGAAGCAGGAGCTCTGCCCTGACTGCGACGCGCAGTCGTTTGTCCTCACCGACATAAAGCGCGAGTTCGGCGAGAACATCTCGATATTCTCATTCGATTCTGATCTTGGCATACAGACAGTCGATCTCCTGTCAATATATTATAATGTATCAACATTTCCCTGTGTCGTGATATCTGAGAGGTCGCACTGCGGAATCAAGGATAAGAGGGAGATAATCTCGACAATATGCTCCGATAAGAACGCGTCTTTCTGCTAGTCTTTCTTCTTGATGAGATCGCCGAGGGTAAAGCCCCCTCCGGACGCTTTCGGAGTAGCCACTTTCTCCTCTTCCTCGTTGTCCTCGACAATCGATATTCCGAAGAACCTCTCGAGCTTTCTTGCGACAGCTATCGGCGGCTCCATATGGCCTGACTCTATCTTGTGAAGCATCGATTCCTTCTCAGCTATCCTCTTCGAGAGCTCATCGTGGCTAAGGCCCATCCCCTCTCTCGCTCTCTTGATCTTCGAAGCGTAATCCTCGCCGACCTTCACGCTTGGCGCTTCGCCTCCGAGATCTTTTTTCGGAAGGAGCGAGCGCCGGGCCTCCCATCCAAGATCCCTCGCTTTCGGCTTCTCAAGGATCTTGCCGTGCTTCGCGCAGGATGCGCAGACAGAGAGCTTTGTCCCTGAGATCATCGCATCGACTAGGGCTCCTCCCTTTCCGCAGATATCGCAGGATGGCATAATTCTCATCTCATCCCCAACATTTTAAATCTTGTGGATGCTTTTTTCTTATGAAGAGAAAACCGAGGGGCTTTTTTCGCCATTCCAACGAGCCAGAAATCTCCGGAAAGAGGCGAATCCGCATAAAATGCCTTCTTTTTATGAAAAGGGCCCAGAAAGCCCCTCTTTCAATGGCAAAAAATCAAAATATTTATATATTATTATATTGGTAAAACCACAAGGCAGAAGGGAAATCGGATGGAACAAAAAAGGGATAATTCAAGCTACGTTGTCTTCTCGCTCTTCCTGCTTTTTCTGGTGTCGCTTGTCCTCATAATCGGGAACTATGAAGGCAAAAGTCCGACTGGATTTGCAGTATTCGGATCGAATGGGAAGGCGAACCTTACGATTTCCTTCAACTCGACAAACAATATGCAGATACCTATAAATGCCCGGATTTGGTTTTTCGCGAACTTCACTAACTCAACTGATGGTCTCCCGATAAACGGAACAGGTATTTCCTGCAACTTCACGGAGAACTCTTCGGGTAGTTGGTCAGCGCCAGTCGCTATGCAGTATAATGATACTTTCGCAATATATGGGTACAATATGTCATTCGCCTCAAGAGGCACATTCGCATACAACATAACCTGTCACGGCAACGAATCATACGGAAACATATCTTTACAGGAATCATTCTACATAACCGATTGTGTTCCCCCGGCAAGCGGAGACTGGGTGATAGATGGTTCACGGAATATCCTTTGCGAGAACATACCTTATCTTTTGATAAACGGCTCGCTTAATGTGACTGGGAATCTGACAGTCATCAATTCGACGCTGAACTCATCCTATGCTGCCTATCTCTCCAATCTATCGAGGACACTCCTTGAGAATTCCACAGCGAATCTTCCTCTTCGGGTCGAAGGAAACTCCACATTTGTCTCGAAGAAATCCCAGATCTCTGCTCTCACTCTCACGAACAGATCGAAATCGACACTCATCGATTCGACATCGATTTCCCTATCTATAATCCCTGAGGAAGACATCCTCATCGAGAATCTCACAGGAATTCTCGATACAATCTATCTTTCTTCGCAGAACTTCATCCTGAATCTCTCTAATCTGATATCTTCCGGCAACAACCTCATCATCGCAGAGGGCAGATCCGTCAATGTCTCAGGATCCTCTTTCGGAAACATCACCGCATATTCCACCATTCGCACCACAGGTTCGCAGATAAGCCTGCTTGAGCTGTTCAACTCAAGCGCATTCGCAGGCAATACTAATATCACATCTTCACTGACTCTAAGAGGCAACGCATCATTCACTGCATCAAGCTCAGTATCTGTGGCTGCGATAGGGTCTTTTTCAGGCCAAGAAACCGCGACCATCAGAGGAAATCTCACGATATCCGGCAAGGCAATCTCATCATTCGGCGCTGACCAGAGAGTCACCCGCTTCTTCCCAGTCTATCTCTATAATGGAAGCAACCTTATGAACGGAACTCTCTCGATAACTTACGGCGATACCACGCTCTGGCAGGGCAACCTCACAAATTCCTATGCTCTTGTGAATCTCACATTCAACTCGACGACATACACGAACCAGTACAACCTCATATCTCCGCGCGGATATATGGGGAAGATCTCGCTTCTCGACGATACGCCGATAAATAAATCCGCTGTCGTATCATCGATACCTCTCTCCGCCACGCTCCTGACAGCGAACGGAACGCTCTTCAACGATACGGCATACATACAGATAGACTCGAACAAGGAGATCGCATGCTGGTACTCCCTCCAGGGCGCAGGCTATGAGAGCGCGAACAAGACAAAATCATACGCGAGGATATTCAACGGCACTTACCTAAGATACAACAGCACTCTCGCATCAGCATATTCCGTGATGAATGCGACAGAACTTCCTTTCCTCCTCGCGAAGAATATATTCTCGGAATTCACCGGCTCAAATGACAACGATGTCCCTTATGTCGAGGAGATATATCTCGGACGAGGGGGAAGAGTAGCTCTTCTTGGCGAAGGAGTTTCCCCTTATCCTTCAGGCAAGAACGCGAGCACATACCTTTACTTCGAGAATGAGACCTCAGAGAACACCGCATATAGGTACATCCTCCGCTTCAACACATCCATCATCTACAATAATTTCTCTCAATCTACGGCGAGGACAGACCTCCTCGGATCGAAGATAAGGATCCAGGGGAAAGAATACAACATATCGGGTCTTGCCGCAGCAGGAACCGCTAATGCCATATCTAGCATCACACTCTCCGATGGCTCGACCTCGATAGCTCTCCGGGATTCATCAGGAAAGATCCAGGTCAATGGGACAGACATCGACACAGCGTATGGCTACATCCTCGGAACACCGGGGAGATGGTCGGGAATCAATATAACTTATTATCCTAAAAACAAGACCTTCCTCTCGCCTGGAGAGTATCTCGAGGATCCGGTCTTCAGATCATTCAAGATCACATTCTCCGCATTCAACAGGTTGAATCCCGAGACAATCACATTCGCGAAATCGAACTCGACAGCATCATTTAGCTTCACGAACATAAATGGCACATCTGTCCTTATCCCGTACTACTCGAACGGGACCCGCGCTTTCCGCGGATACAACGCGACAAGACCTCTTCTCGCGATTAACGAGAGCTATTCTGTGGCAGCGAAAGGGGATCAGAGGGGGATGCTCTTCTTCTTCGTCCCTGCCGATGGAGCAGCGAGGCTTATCGAGCTCTCATCGATGGATCTTGAGAATAAGACACTCTCTTTCCGAGATATCACCTATGGCGCCAATTACACAAATAAGAGCTACATCAATGCATCGAATGAGACGAATACCATCGCGCTCGGTTCGTTAGGAGACATACTCCTCAACATATCTGATGATGAGCTCACTGTGATCTATTCCGGGGCTCCATCCATAAAAGCGAAGACTGCGAATTCCGCCGAGATAATGCTCAATTCGACGGGAATCCTCCTCAATGAGAATTCTCTATCAGCGAACAATGCGACTCTGTTCATATCGCCTTCTTATGATATGAATGTCACATACGACACATCAAATGCTCTCGCAAGAGTATCGAAGATCTTCGGAGATACGTCTGTGATGATCGCGAACACAAGATACGGCTCTCTCATCGAGGACTACGAGAACAAGACATATCTCGCGATAAGCCACCCTTCATCCTCTGCCTACGCGGATGTCTATCTCTCAGAGACCTCGGCATCAGCATTCACAGGAATCTCAGGAAGATTCACCGCATCATCGAATTATTCCTACAACAACCTCTCGCTCTACTGCACAGATGGGGTCGAGACATCCTATTTCTCGCTGAATGTCAATATCTCGAAGATACTGCAGATAGTCGAGGAGAAGATACTGGTATCGACCTCATCAGCGATAATCAATGTCACGACAGATGTGAATGGGACAAGCTCGCTCAAATGGGGAACGACGACCGCTGTCGAGAATCCGAAGACAAACAATACAGTGAGGACTGCCCACGAATTCCAGCTGACGGGTCTCGCTTCAGGGACCAACTTCTACTATAACATCACTCTCTGCGACATCTACGGAAGATGCGTGACGCACGGCCCGACACTTTTCGCTACAGCGCATCAGCAGAGCAATCCATCTTCCTCGAGCTGGAATTATATGGATTCCTCCTATCTCGCGAATGCAGATCCTTTCGCCAACAGGAGATTCGCGGATGCCAAGGCAGGCGAGAGATATTCCGCAGACATCAACTATCCGAAGCTCCCGGTATCGGGCGTTGAGTTTGTCCCGAAAAAAGACATAAGCTACATCCAGTTCAGATTCTCGATACTGAAGAACCTAAGCGACGTCCCTGCTCTCTCCGATGAATCGAAGCTCCACTCCTATCTCGCATTCAACCTCTCCTACGCTGATTTCGAGGATCTCTCGGAAGTCTATGTCCTCTTCAGGATAGAGAAGGAGTGGTTCGAGAAGAAGGGCTTCGATAAGTCATCGATAACCCTTAACAGGCATTCAGGAAGCTGGGGAGAGATCCAGACAACCTATGAGAAGGAGGACACCTTCCACCACTATTACCGATCGAAAGTCCCAGGATTCTCAGTATTCGCGATAACAGCCACCAAGGGCTCTCTACCAGCGGCAGCTCTGCCAGAGGCTCCGAGGCAGTCGGAGCAGCCGGCGAATTCCCCATCGGTTCCTGCGGCTCCGACAGGCGAATATGTTCCTCCGCCAGTCCAGGAGAGGCCTGCATATATCCTGCCGTCGAACTATTACGAGGATGAGACCACCTTCGCCGACAGAGTGAAGGATTTCGCGAGCGGTCAGTTCTTCGTTCCTGCGATAATCGCGGTCCTTGCGCTCCTGGTTGTCGGAGGAGGAGTGATTGTCGCGAAGAAGCCTAAGGGAATGATACAGGAGCTTGCGAGAAAGAGGCTCACGAAGAGCGAGATAATCACTGAACTTAAGGCCAAAGGGGTTTACGGCCAGTCTCTTGAGGAGATGAGGCAGTTCATATCGGCGTCGCTCCATCAGGGCAAGAACGTGAATGAGATAAAGGCCGCGCTTCTTTCTGTCGGATGGGATGAGCACATAGTGGATGATGTCTTCCAGCTCTTCGGTCTTGAATGAGTCAGATGATCTTCACATACACATTCCTTCTTCTCGGGCCGTCGAACTCCGCGAGCATTATTCCTTGCCACTTGCCAAGAACCATCTTCCCGTTCTCAACAATAATCGCCACTGAATTCCCGACCAAAGATGCCTTGATGTGAGCGTCGGAATTGCCTTCGCTGTGCCTGAATTCCTCGCTCTCAGGTATGAGTTTCCCAAGGAACCTCACCATATCTGTCTTGACATCATCATCCGCATTCTCATTTATGGTAAGAGCCGCTGTCGTGTGAGGGGAGAATGCGATGCAGAGGCCATCCTTTTTCCCGGACTTCCCTATCACGTCCCTGACCATATCAGTTATGTCGACCATCTCTTCCCTTCTTCCTGTCTCGATAATCATCCCGTGCATCTCCATCATCTCCCATTCTCTTCTTATATATCTTTTCGGCAAAGCTTTTATACCTGAAGAAGAGAGATGGCGTATGGCTGCATCCATCGAGCGCATCCAGAAAAAGGCGAGCAACGGGCTGATCGTCGAGAAATGCACTCTGAGATCACGTTCAGACAATCCCTTCGTCATCCTTCTTGGCCTTGGCGCAGAGCCTCCGCTTCCCGGAAAGAGAGGCTATGTCGGAGAGTTCCCCGACCTTCTCTCGAGAATCTCGGGCGATGATGTCTTTGTGGTCTATCAGGCAGGAGTCTCCGCAAACGGCCACAGGCCAGGCCTCTACACGAACAAGACTGAGAAGTTGATGCTCGATGCCGCAAGAGAAGTCACGACAGGGAAGGATTGGTATCCGATAAGCCACAGCATGGCCTGCCATCTCCATTCGAGATTCCTCGCCGAGAACTCCCTCTACGGCTCGGACATATCAGATATCCTCGATGGCGCGATGATCGCGCCGATGACGACAGCGAAGGATGCGCTGACAAATCCGGACGGTTCTCCGATGAGGCTCTTCGGCGTGAAGTGGTACTCGATATTCCGGATCGCGATGGCGCTTCCGGAGAAAGAATCCTTCGTCCTTCCGATATATCCTCTGCGCCACAAGGAGCTTCACGATGGAAAGAATGATTCCTGCGAAGACTCGGCGCCGGGCGTCTCGAAATACGTGGATTGCGGCTCGGCAAGAGCGGTTTTATCGTACGACATATTGAATGAGCTCGCAGGCAAGAAGATGCTGCGTAAACCACTCGTCGTAATACCTGAAGAAGACAGGATATTCGATCCATCCGGCCAGATGAGGATCGCCTCAGCCATCGGCTCGGAAACAATCATCGTAGAATCAGGCCACAGGTTCTTCACATCGGATGAAGCGCTCCTCGAATCAGTCATCAGAAGGATAATTCGTCATAAGGATGATTCACTCAAAGGATTCTAAATCATTTCGTCATCGGGTGCTCTTGCCCTTCCTTCGCCCTCTCTTTTAATTCCACCATCTGCTTTCTCCGGAGAGGCTCGTATCTCTTCCGGTCTGTCTTCGCCTTCCCGATGATGTCTGCGGTGTATTGCCCGCCGAGAAAATGCGGGAGTATGACATAATCAGCGCCTGCGCTGTAGAGCTCGAACGCATCGGCGATCTGCCGAGCAGTGACTATGACTACAGCATCCTTGTTCTTCTCCCGGATCATCTTCAGAAGCACCATATTCGTCTCTATCTCAGGTATTGTGGATACAGCTATCCTCGCCTGGTCGAGGCGGATCTCATCCATACTCTCTATGTCATCGACATCCCCATATGCTGCCGCGATCCCTTTCTTCTTCAGCTCATCTATCACATTCGGGTCGAAATCGATGACGAGGCGGTTCCTGCTGACTTTCGCGAAGCTCTTCAGTATCGAGAACCCTATCCTGTTGTAGCCGAAAAGCACCGAGTCATAGGTTCTTTCGGCTATCTCTTTCTCCTTCACTTTCTTCCGCTCGAATAGCGAGAGATGCCTCTTTATCTTCGAATACACGAGGTCAGAGTACATTATGAGGTATGTCGAGCCCGCGATAGTTATCAGGCCGATCAGTGTAACGAACGAGAGGATGTCTCCAGAAAGATGCCCCTTCTTCGCGCCAAGGGCTATCAGGATGAGGGAGAACTCGCTTATCTGGGCGACAGTGAGCCCTGCCATGAATCCGGTCTTCTTGCTGTATCCGAAAAAGCCCATCAGGGCCATCACGATGAGCGGGTTCCCGATGAGGATGAATGCCGAGAAGAGGATCACAGGGATGATGAATCTTGCGATGTCAGCGAACACCATCTGCGAGCCGAGTATCAGGAAGAAGGATATTATGAAGAAGTCCCTCAGTGGTTTCAGCTTCGAGCCTATCTCGTAGCTGTAAGGGGATATCGAGAGCATTATCCCTGCGATGAGAGCCCCGACCTCTATCGAGAAACCCGCGAAATAGAACAATGATGCGAGGCCAAGGCCCCACGAGAGCGCGAATATGAAGAGGAGCTCCTGCGATCTTGCGAAGAATCCGCTGAGCCTCGGGAGCGCATATGCGCTGATTAGCCCAAGCGCCCCGATGAGCAGAGTCCCCTTGAGAAGGATGCCGCCGATCAGCCCAGCGACACTCGAGCCCTCCGAGAACGACGAGACGACTATGAGGATCAGTATCGCGATCAGGTCCTGGACAAGCAGGAATCCTATCGATATCTTCCCGTAAAGCTTCTCAAGGGCGTCCTTGTCAGAGAGGAGCTTCATTATTATGATTGTCGATGAGAAAGTAAGCGCGATAGCGATGTAGATGGATGTGATTGCGGAGAATCCGAGGAGAAGGCTGATGAAGTATCCTATCAGCGAAGTGAAGATGACCTGCCCGACCCCAGTTATCAGCGAGATCTTCCCGACCTCCCTTATGACTTTAGGATTCAGGTGAAGCCCGACGATGAAGAGGAGGAAAGATATCCCAAAATCAGAGAATGTCCCCATAAGCTCGTTCTGCCGCAAAAGGTTCAGCGCCGATGGGCCTATCAGGATGCCTGAGATTATGTACCCAATTATCAGGGGCTGCTTAAGAAGCCTCATGATGACAGATATCCCAAGGACAACCAGTATCAGGACGCTGAAATGTACGAATGTGTCGTGCATATCGGAAACCAAGAATGCCCTATTTAATAGTTTTTCCATTCAGGCAATCATATCGTCGATAGAGTTATAAATGCGTTTCACGAACTAAGAAAAAAAGAGGTGCTCTTATGCGCATTTGGAAATTAATGAAAAGAAGCAGTTCGAGGATGGAGTGGTATGATATATCTTTTGTGAAGCTCTCGACATTGTTCTTCACGCTTATGCTTGTCACGGCCTGGCCGGGATTCCGAAACGCGGTTCTTTCGGTGTCGTGGCACTGGTATCTGACACTTGCGGTAGTTTTCGCGATACATCCGATAAGAAGACTTTGCTCTAAATGATTTTTCCTTTCTTTTTAGAATTCTACTTATCGATCTTCCCTACTGCGCAGCTCACATAGGATCTCATCTTCTTCATCATCGACATAGCCTCTTCGCTCCCCTCTTCAGGGTAGCCGAGCTTAGACAGCCTCATCACAGCGAGCTTCCTGTTCCCTTCGAATTCTACTGTGCTCTTCTTCAGGTCGACCTTGACTTTCTTCATTCCAAGCTCTTTTAATCCTTTCTCGACAGTCGCTACGCAGCCGCCGCATTTCATATTCACTATTCTGACTTTCTCCATCTTCCCGCCTCTTCCGGTCTGATTTAAATGCTTTGTGAATCTCGCATTTTCAGGAAAATGCTTTGTTGCATAATTCCCTCAAGGGCTTCGCC
>CAYNNM010000006.1:0-17273 GCA_964398575.1 uncultured Methanosarcinales archaeon | reverse complement strand
GTGAAATATTTCCAGAATATCTCGACATCCTCGCCCCGCCTTACCTCGAATGGGATGGCGAAATCCTTTATGGCGCGAAGAGCGACCCTGATGACTGGCTCAAGGGCGCGGTCGCGGACAATCCCTTCTCTCTTCAAGAGATCGAATGCCTTCTTCTCTTTCTCGTGGAGATGGCCGTAGAGAAGCTCAGGGAGTCTTGTCTCCTGGCCTGGATAGTAATATAGCGGGCTTCCGCCGACTTTGCCGTTCGAGAGCCGAAGCTCCTTCTTATCGACAAGCTCGGAGAGTATCGCCGATACGAACATCACGGAAGTATTCAGATCCTTGGTCAGATGGCTTGGCAGAAGCGGTCCTCGGGCCTTCACCAACGCGATGACTTTAGAGCGGTCTAGCATAACTTTGATTGTTTATCCGGAGTTTATATAGGTTTTGATGGTTTCCTTAAACTATGGTTTTAAGGATAGTAAAGTATAAAAATGATGGATTTCGCGTATTTCCTATATGGATTTGACATTGTTTCTCAAGGAGAGAGGAGAGGTAAGGCAGCTTAAAGTCCCGCTCTTTGTCGTAAAGGATTTATTGCGGGACAGATTGAGCCGAAGCGAGCTTGACAGGATAAACCGCCTTGCGACAAAATCCTCGCTTCCTGAGACAATCAAGCCCGGGACAGTGATAGCTGATTTTTCCAGCAAAACTGCGCAGTGCTTCAACGCGAGGATAAATGTGAGTGATTTAGAGCCAACGTGGAATGTCTCTGTCGAGAAGATGACGCTGATGAATTATTGATCATATTTTGAAAATGAACACTAAATCCAGCTTTTCTTTTGGAAGCACTTCTCCAAGAATCGTGTTCAATTCATTCGGACCTTTTGCAGATGCGACTATAAAACTCTCCAACACGGCGAAATATCCTCGAGCACCGACTTGTTTAAGGCTTTTTTTCAGGTCTCTCGCGAAAAATCTTGCTTGCTCAAGATGATATGCATTCTCGAGGAGCTTATTTTTCTTTCTCAATTTTTCAATTTCCTCCCGATATCTTTCGCGATTCGCCTCGGATTTCAAATAGAACTCCAGCAATTCTTTATCAGAGACAGTTTTACGCCTTTCCTCATTTCCAAAGGAATCAATCACTCCATTCTTCAATATGGATTCTTCGTATTCTGTCTTCAAGCTTTTTCTCATTCTACCGCCAAAACCGATGTTATATGGTGCTATCAGGCTGTCGTACATTATCCTTCCTTTGAATGGAATAAGCCAGGCCTCAACCATAATCGGTAAATAAGACCCAAACATATCTTCAAATGAGTCATTCAGATAATGAACACAGTATACTTTCTTCGTTTTCGGACTGTAGAAAAGGCTTCGCCCTTCTTCGTGTTTCACTATGAAGAAATCATCCTTAATTCCCTGTTTCCAGCCCACCACCATCTTCAGTTCTTCATCCTGAAGCTTTGAAGGATTTTCATTCACGAATTCATCGATGATCTTCTGATTTTTTACAAGATAATTCCGGAGTTCATAGACTTTCTCAAGAAGGTCTCCTTTAAGTTCGTCTACGGATCGGATGCCTTTTATGATTTGCTTTTTCTTATTGGCGTAAAAAAGCAATGCCCTATGAAGCCTGAAGAATTGCTCAAACTCTTGTTTCGACATTTTCATTTTATTATTCTCCTAAACATCTATCGAAGCAATCATCGCACAATGAATCGTGCCAATCCCTATTGTGCGCAGATATTTTTGCCTCGCATTTCCTGCATTCGTAAGTTATGTCTTCGTTGTGCTTCTTATGGAATGTGTTCATCTTCTCAGCTATGCTCTCGCCGCTGACCGATTCGATGAATGCTCCATCACTCCAGAATTCGTCTTTCTTAGCCATTTAAAATCTCCATCCCCTCGCTCTGAACATCTCTATTATGTTTATACAATCGATATTGTAATCCTTGCACACAAAAGGAATCCTTACTCTATTTCCCCTCAAACGCTCTTCAGTCACTATTATTCTTCCTTTTATCGTCTCAGTCAATGTTTTTTGAGGGTCGTTCTCAAGTTCGACCGCCAAGGCAATCACGAAAGGGTCGGCAGCAGGAATCTCTTTATCGACCTCTGCCAGAGAAGGATATCTCCTAATTATCTCCCTTGCGATCTCTATCTGTTTCGAAGTCAATGGCTTGAATAGTTTTTTCTGCTTCGCAATCCAATCCTTTAAGGAATCATCCAATGCCAGAACTTCCTTACGCACTTCCTCAGGTGAAACAAGAAAGCCCTTGTCTATGGTCTCCTTGATATTTTTCCAGAGATTAGGAAAGATATCGATAGGATATCTCCTATTCAATTCTATGAGCGATGACGAGTCAATGACATAATAGTCTATCTTCCTCATTTTTTAGCCTTGCCTGCCACCTTATCCAGATTCTTCGATTTTATCGAAAGATAGTTCAATGCGTCGCTGTGAGTGATGAACCCCCTTTCCACATTGCTCAAGACAAGCGAGACGAATTTCTGCCCTTTCTCGCTTATGCATTTTCTGTCTGCGCTCGCTCCGAATCCCCTCGCCTTCTTCTCTTTTTTCTCTGGTTTTTTCGGCTTATATCTTTCGAAGACAGATTCATATTGGAGTTGTGATATGAACTTGAGCTTCATCATATTGTAGACGAGCATGGCCTTGCTGAGCTTATAGGTTTTCGATATATTGTTCAATGTTTCTGTCTCAATAAGTTCGGATCTGTGCAGATTGAATATGTTTCGCGCGAAGCCTTCGGGCAGCAAAAATGCCGAAGAGAAGTCATTGCACCATTTTTCCACCTTATCGATATTTTTTATCGAGAGCGCGTCCTCAGGCATACTTACTCCGGATTCCTGGAGAAGAATATGCCCAAATTCATGCATAAGAGTGAATATCCTCGCTTCGATGGAATCTTTTGAATTGATGACGATGACTGCCGGAACATCATCCGCGAGCGTGAATCCCCGGGCATCTTCTATCGGCATAGATATCTGAAATACGAGAATATTCCTCTCTTCGATTATCTCCCTCAACAGATTGAATATTTTGTAGGAGTCGCCTTTTTTCTGCCTTTCCTCGGAGAAATCAAGTTCTCTCCTGTATTTTTCCGCCCATCTCGTCGGATCATTGTCTATTGCCGCTTTCGGAAGCACGGAGATTGTGCTTGCATTGATGTTGTCGGAAAGCTCTTTGCCTATCTTTTGAAGCCTTCTTGCCCGCCTTATCGCGAGCATCGATTTTTTGTCGAATTTCCCCTCTTTTCCGGAAATCATCCTGTAATCCTTCGGCATCGGCTTTTCTGCAGGAGGGCTCGATAAGAGGAAAGCTGCAAGTGGTCTCTTAAGTGTGCTCGCCAGATTTTCGAGTTGGTTCAGAGTAGGGCTTGATTCTCCTTTCAGCCAGCCGCTGAAAGTGCCGGAACTGATCGCGAGCCTTTTCATCACATCATCGGCAGCCCAGCCGGAACTCTCTATGGCCCAGTTCAGCACGCTCGGCTCGACCCGGACATTTATTGATCTTTTTCGTGCCATTTTTTCAAATAATGCACCTCTTGTTTAAATTTTTTATTTATTTCCACTCATTTCCTTTTCCGGATTTTTTGCTCCAGTCAATTATAAAATCAGCACCTTCTTCGGGTTTTTCCGGCTGGATGAATATGCTGCTTACCATCACAACCTTGCATTTTTTGCAATGGCCATAGACGATCCACGCAGCAGGTTTGCCTTCCTCATCTTCTGCATCCATCACTCGCATATCGAATTCTTTCCCGGAAAGACTTTCATCTCAATCACTTCAAACTCTCCTCAATAATCTTTTTCTCTTCTTCGGTGATGCCATATAGTTTGTAGACAAGCTCGTCTATCTCTTTGTCTGTCTTCTCGATCTCTTTCTGGATTCTCTTCCTGTCCTCCTCGCCCTTCGTCTCGGAGAGTTTCTTGTTGAGGGAGAGCATAGAGTCGACGAGGTTGACACAAATTTCTTGCATTTTTCTATCGATGGAATCAAGAATCGGAATTCTTTCAGTCACTGAATTATCAAAATGCATAGACCTTATCGCTTTTCCAAAAATAAAACGATAGCAATACCAATTCATTAGTTTAGAATTCAAAACTGCCAAAATTAATTCTGAAGGGAATTCACTTTTGTTTTCTAACTGATTTATTGTATCAATTATCACATATTTTGAACTATTCTCTTTAATCATTGAGGCAGTTATTTTTATGTGATCGACTGGATTTTCTATGTGCGCAACGATATTTTGAACAAGAATCGATTTATCTTTTAGATAAGCTTTTTCATCAACTATTGCTTTTTTGAATATATGCCCCTTGACACCTTTTATTGCATATCTTCCGATTTGTGCACCTCCGAAAACAGAGAAATCAGATGGCGTTTCAATAATTTGTTTTTGAAACATCCCACCTCTTTGATTATTGACTTTTTTATTAGGAAGTGTTCCGGCAGATTTTATCTTTCTTCCGAGGTCTAGCTCTTTTTCAGAGACTCCGTTCAATAAAAAGCCAAATTCATCGAATGTTTCTTTATTTATTTTTCCCACAGTAACAATCAACTGCTCTTTTCTGGCTTCTGAAAGGCCCATAAGGCCAAATTAGGCCTGAAATTTATAAAGATTTGCCTATAGAACTTTCTGGCAGTCAGCCGATCTCGACGCAGCAGCCCTTCGCCTCTGTCTCGCAGTTAGTGTTGTATACCGGAGCCCCTCTTCCTCCGCAGTCGATCTTTGTCACTTTGTCGTCCCTTATATCTATCTTTCCGCTGCAGACTCCCTGGAGCGATGCGCAGTCCTTGAGGCCTTTTGAGAAAGTGCTTGTCCGGCCTGTGAATATCACAAGAAGGACGACAAGAACGATCAGGGCGAGCACCGCTACGATTATCACATTCATAGTCAGTTCAGCGCCTTTTCTATCCATGATCCATCTATCCTATGAGGGTATCGCTGCAGCACCTGTATGGCTCGCCATCCACTTTCTGGCAATACGCTACAGAGGAAGGCAGGACGAATTTCTTGCCCTCTGTGCCGTAATCAGGATTTCCGCACGCAGGGGCGCAGGTCCCGCCTTTTGTCTCGCAGGACGATATGTCCTTCTGGATAGCGCCGCTTCTTCCCATGAATATCACCGAGAGAACGACAAGCACCAGAAGCGCGAGTATCGCGACTATTATGACTGTCAATGACAATTCAGCTCCTTTTTTATGCATTATATCACCTTCGATACGATTTTCCTGTCTTTGCTATTTAAATATTTTGCTGTGGCATCAGACGCATATGTATAGCCTGGTGTAGACTACAGTCCCATCGCGCATAGGGGTGTAGTACTCTTTCCCAGTCTTCGATTGGCAGGAAGTGCCTCTTGAGAAATAGAAGAAAGGGGATTCCTTATTCACATATATCGAGAACTGATATCCTTGCTTTGTCCATATCTCGATGGTGTTATCGAGGATGTATCTTAATGACTCATTCAGGTACTCATAGGAGCTCTGGCTGTTCCCGCAAGTTATGCTTCCAAACGGCGGATATCTCGCCACATCGCCCATCAGGTCCTGCATCGTGTGAAGGTCGCATTCGGTCGTGGTCTTGAGCATCGCGTTGATGAACTTGTCTGCGAGCTCCTCATTCAGTTCCTTGAGCTCGTTTGGCACCCCTCCTCCGCTGTAAGTCAGTATGAGTATCATCCCGAATGAGAGGAGAACTACCACTATCGCAAGCCCGAAAATCTCTGTCTGCGCTCTTCTCTCCATCATCCATCACTTGTAGATCTTCACCTTCAGATATCCGAATCTGTTATCATCCCATATCGGGTCCCTCAGAACGACAGGGACAAAATAGGTCTTAAGAGAGGAATACCTCTCTATGCTCTTGTTGAATATGACATACTCATCCCTTCCTCCTGGAAAGACGTTGATAGCCATTATCTCCGAGTTGCCGAACATCTCGAAATACATAAGAAGCATCTCTCTTTTGAGCGGATCGGAGTCGCTGCGCCCCATTATGTCCGAGAAGACAGATAACTTGTAGGTATCGAGGCAGCCTTCCTCTATGTCGCCAGAGAGCGATGTGCAGGAAAGCTCAGGGAAATGGGTTATCGCAAGAGCCGACTTCATTATCTCGCGCTGGAGCTCTATCTCCTTTATCTTCGAGAGCGAATTCGCCTGGACATTCGAGTAGAATATAAGGCCTATCGCGAGAAGTATGAAGAAGATTATCAGTATGAATATCGTTTCCCCGATCTTGAGTTGAGCTTTCTTTCCTCTTTCCATTTTAGTAGAGCGCAGGGCAGGATGCGTAGATCACTTCATCATATGTTTCGCGAAGCGATGATACGGTGCTTAGGAGACTGCCGATATTCTCCTTTTTCCTTTCATTCGCGAATACCGATATCGTGAGGAATCTGTCGGAAAGATAATGCGGCTGGCATTCCTCTCTTGAATACTCTGCGAGAAGCTGCGTCCTGTTCTCATATATCTTCGAGACTATGTAGAGCCGCTTCATCGCCTTGTCGAAAAGATGCGAATAGGCCCGTTCGCCATCGACAAATATCGCTCCGAGAAGAAGGGCCTCGCCGACATAGAATCTCTCGGGGCCATCCGCAACGAACGAGCTTCCTGATTTCTTGTAGAATGCGAGTGAGCCTGACTCGAGGTCTCCGATGACCTTGAGCGCAGTGACATCCGAGTTAGGCATATTCGAGAGAGCCGATATATCTGCAGCGGTCGGGTCAGAGCCGATGAAGATCATCCTTACCTTGCGGTACCCTTTGCTCTCCGCTCTGCCGGAGAGGATCTCCATCCTGACAAGCTCCTCATCATCATCGCTGCTTCTCTTCCTCTCGATCCTCGAATCTATCGTTTGCGCGAATCGCTCGTCATCGGCTGCGGCGACGATGTAGTATTTCACAGTGGGATTCGTGAGATATATGAATGTCGCGACATCGAATCCCAAGTTCCACGGCCTTGTCTGCGCGGCGAGGAAATCGCCTCTCAATGATGATGGGGCGAATATCATCCTCTCCTTCAGGTTCTGCCTCTGCGTCCCGAGAAAATAATCAGGGTATATGAACTTTATCTCGACATCAGGCATCTCTATCCTCTCGAATGTGTTCTTCGAGGACGCGACTCCCGAGAGCTTCGTATCGAGCTTCGAGAGTATCTCGTGGGTCACCTTCGATTCAGAGGATGCCTTCTGCTGATAGATGAGGGTGCCGAAGAAAGCGAGGATAAGGGCTCCGATTATAAGGACGAATATCCAGTTGAACTGCACCTCTATATTTCCTCTCCTCTGCATTTTCCTAGCTCTCGGAGACATTGGCTGAGACAAAGATGTATTTTCCCTTCCCCTCGAGCTTCAGCCGAAGGCTTCCAGAGGTCTTCACGCAGAGGAAGCTTGTTTCCCTCTCGTTCCCATCCTCTATCCCGTTCCTGTTCGTGTCAAGCCGCATCTCCTCTGTCCTGAAAGGGTAGAATTCGGAGACTCCGGATAGGAGAAAGACATTGTTCCTGGTATTCTCCCACTGCGAGCGGACAAGAGGGTTCAGAGCAGAATACGCCTCCGGACTTATGAATGAACTTATCCTGTCCTTCGAGACCAGGCAGACCTCCTTGAATTCCTTCGGTATCTGGAATGTGCGGAACTCGACATCGAGGTATCCTATCCTCTTCGCCACAGAATCGAGATCAGTGAAGAACTTTATCTTCGCTATCTCCTCTGTCTGTGAGACAAAGCCGCCTATCGCGCGGTATCCGAAGACGACAATCAGGCCGATGAGGATTATCGACATCAGATAGACAAGGATCTGCCCTGACATCTCGGCTCTTTTTCTCCCCATAATCATTTCTTCTCCTTCTTCTTTTTAATGTCATCGGTAAGTTTCGAGAGGTCAGAGAGGGCAGTATCGAGACCTTTCTTATCCTTTCTTTCCTCGAATATCTCTGGAGACTGGCTTTTTCCCTTCGATATGCCATCGAGTTTAGAGAAAAGGTCGTCTGTCTCCTTGACATCTCCCGGCCTTCTCTGCTCTTCTTTCACCTTTGTCGGGGTCGCAGGTCCTGGCCTTGATTGGCTGACCCCATCGAACCCCTTTCTCGGTGAGACCTTCTTATCATCTGCCTTCTTCGCGCGCTCAGCCATGAATGCCTGGCGTCTTCTCATCTCGTCGGGAGTGAGAGGTCTTTGCGCAGCAGGTCTTGTCTCTGGCATCGTTGATTTTCGCTTGAGTGTCTTCCAATCGATGCTGTTGAATAGGTCTATTCCTTCCTTCAGGTACCCTTTCCTGTAGGCATAGTATCCGCCTCCGGAAAGTAGGCCTCCGAGGATCAGGAAAATGACAAAGCTCCACACCATCTTCTTTGTCCTCGCGCTTCTCTCGAGCCATTCATCCACTGAATATTTGCTGCAGGAGAAATCTACGCAGTTCTCGCTCGCGCAGTCGGAATTGCGTATGCAGGACTTCCCTGCTTCGCAGGCGCTGCATTTTCCCCCGCCGCAGTCGACATCGGATTCCTTCTGGTTCTTCTTATAGTCATAGCAGGTCGCGGAATTGCATCTGCCGTTCTCGCAGTCATCGGAGAGGCAGTCGGAGTTGAGGAGGCAGGCCTTGCCGCTCCCGCATCTCTCTGTACAGGTCCCCCCGCAGTTAAGGTCGGTCTCTCCTCCGTCGATCACCCTGTTCTTGCAGTGGTTCTGCTCGAACTTGCATACGTCATCCACGCAGGATGAGATCGCGAGGCAATCCTCGTGCTCATTGCACCTTCTTCCGTCAGCGCACGGCTCGCAGGGCCCTCCGCAGTCGATGTCGCCTTCGCCCTGGTTCCTCCTTCCATCTGTGCAGGTCGCCTTGGTGCAGACTCCGCTCCTGCAGAAATCGCTTAGGCAGTCAGAATCCTCTGAGCAGGTCCTGTTGGCCTCGCAGGCGGGACAGATCTTACCGCAATCGATATCTGACTCCGAACCCGCATCGAGGACCTTGTTCGAGCAGTATTCAGGGATCTTCAAGACATCGATTGTCACCCCATCGCTCTCTCCATCGAGGCTTGTCAGATCCGCCCTGTTTGTCGCGCGCACTACGAATACGTATGTCTTGAGATTCGAGAGATTAAGGCCCCTTATCCAGTTCCACTTCTCCCAAGTGGAGGAATCGGAATTCAATCTCCAGGAAGTCACATTGGCGAGAGTATCCTTCTCGATGAGCTGATATGTGAACTTCTTTATGCCTGAGTCAGGATCCTTCGATGAGAAGTTCACACGGAGGCTTGTCCTGCTGTAATGGTATTGCGAGTCGTTGAGAGGAGATGAGTCATCGACATAAGGTATCGAAGGAGGCGTGAGATCGACGAGGAACCTTATCGCCTCTGTCTTCCTCTCAGTCGTCCTTTTGGCCTCACAGAACACATATATCGTGTAGTTTCCGGCCCCTTCGAGCGAGAGTTCCTTCAAGAATATGTATCCTGTGTCGTTCGTGAAGGAATATGTACTGTTCTTTCCAGCATCAGGCCTCTCTGAATATGTGCAGACCGAATCCTTATTCGTCTTCACGCGGAAGTCTATACCTCTGCTGTGGTTGAGGTATTTCGGCGTGAGCTGGGTGATCTTCAGGTTCTGATCGAGATCGACGAGGAAATTTATCTTCCTCTTCGGTGTCGCAAGCTCTGCCTTGTTTATGCAGGCGACATTATAGGAGTATGACCTCCGCTCTATCGAGGTTATGTTTATCACTGCCTTATGCGTCTTCTTGAATGTCCTATTCACATCGAAATCGAATCGCATCGACTCGAATGAGTCAGGGGCATCATCGTATCTGCAGATAGTCTCATCGTCTGTCGTGATGTAGAACGCTGTCGAGAGGAATCCGAAGGCGAGCGGCGGCTCGACGACCTCATCAGGCACTGCCTCCGCCCTTATGAAATTCGGGGCGGAGGTGTCGACACCTATGTCGAGCTTCGCGTAGCTCGACGATTTCCAGAAAGGATCATAGCATCCGACCCAGAGATGATGCCCTTCGCCCTGGTCGCTTATCACAAGATTGCCCGTGTGGCGGGTCTTGTCTGCTGAAGCGGTGAGCTTATTCATCCCTCCGTAAGATATGTTTATCCGATCGAAAATGAACTCGCAATTGGCAGGGTTATCTGTCCCGATGATGAATGAGAAATCGTGGGTCGGGGATTTTCCGTATTTCGGGCTCGCGAGGAATATGTCAAGCTCTGAATTGGCGTTTATCTCGAACTGCGCTGTCGCAGAAGCTGAGTTCTCGGCGAGATCATCCGCAGTCGCGAAGATGTATTTTATCCCGTCTTTCGTGTAGAGCTCCTTCGAGAGGGACATCGATGCGGTCGTGAGGGAATGCAGGATGTTGTACCTGCTCATATTGAAATCGAGGAAATCCTCTCCATTTATCGTGATAGACTTAAGCTTCACCCTCTCATTCGCGGATATCCTGAATGTGATATTCGTCCCTGAAGCGCTCTTGAAGAACTGGTTATTCGGCTGGATGGAGAGAGTCGGCGGCACCTTGTCGATCACTATATAGTAGAGCTGATTCGTATCGAGCTGCGTCCCTTTCGCGCTTCTTGCGTTAAAGACATATCCATAAGGAGAGGTCGGGACATTTGTCGCGAGATCAGGGTATGAGTCCGGAAGCTTGACAGTCATCGCGGGAAGGTATCCCGTCGGATAGGTGAGAGGACATATCGATGAGCCCTTCGAGAGATTGGATAGGAAAAGAGTCACCTGGGTCGAGAAAGAGAGGTCTATCTCAGGCTTCTGGTTCTTCGTGTAGAAGAATCTTGGATCATCGGGATTCTGCACAGAGAGCGCGGCCGCGGCTATGATGATCGCTACAGATGTCCAGATCAATATCTTCCCTTTCATCTTATGTTTATCTGATAATCTATGTATGCGCAGTTCTCGCTGGCTATGAATGTTATGTTTCTCTTCACACCGATATTGCTTGCCGGATCCTTGGTGTAGAAATACACCGTATTGTCGTTCTCGACAAGAGTGAGGAGCGGCTTATTGGCATCATCAGTCATATTGAGGCCGTTTACCTTTATCCTCGTCCTGTTGGTCATCGCGCTGAATGTCTCAGGGTTCGAGAGGCATCCTGCCCCTGTGCAGAAGAATGTCCTGTATTTCTGGTCATTCGTGATGGGCCTGGAATATCCTCTTGAATCAGTCTGGTCGAATATATTTATCGTGAAATTGATGGGGCAGCCCTTGTAGTAGTTCGCTGGCTTTATCTCAGCATATGGCTTGAAGTAATCCTTCTCGCACGAAGCATCTTCTTTCGGGCAGTCAGGAGCTGCGGTAAGCGAATAATCGGCATCTTTCCTGCAGCCATTTCCTCCGGAGAAGAACCTGCAGACACCTATGCTGCATGGGTCATCACTCTTCGAAGATAGAATATTGTATCTGTCCAGAGTCACAGAGGAGAAAGACTGGCAGGAATCCGAGTCGTAATCGGTGCAAGTGGTATCGAGGCAGGAGAGAGAGCTTGCTGTCTTTGGAAGGTATATGCAGAATCCGAACGATGTCGAGAGGGCGTCAGTCTTTCTCTTGTTGCAGACATCGAATATCTTATTGAAGGCGTTCCGATTCTGCATCGTCTCTGTCCCTGGATTGTCGCAGTAAGGGCAGTTTGAAGATGAGCCGGAATCTATGCACACGCCTGTGCTCATCGCCGCATTCGTGGTGTTCCAGCTGCATCTGTTCAGTCCGCAGTTGTCCTTCCTGCAGGAGTATTCTGACTTATAGTCCGCACAGCTCATCTCAGGCCTGCAGGAGTAGCAGTAATCCGCGGTGGTCTCAGACCTGTCGTAGAAGCAGTAGTTCCTGTTCCCGTTAGTGAGCTCGCAGGTATTGTTGCTAAAAAGCATCCCGAACACATTCGAGGAATCGCCGCTGCATTCAGCGACTGAGAGGCATAACGGATTGTTCGTCGCCTTATCGATCACGCAGGCGCTTCCTCCGCAGGAAGGTCCCGCTGATGTGAGAAGATTCTTGTCATTGCAGTACGCAGGGGCATTGTTGAATCTGCCAGAATAGTAATTATCCGCCCTGTTGTTGACAGACGATGTGTAAGGCTCAGGCAAGTATTCGAGGAATTCGGTCTTGCGCAGATAATAATAGGATGGAAGGCAGAACTTCTCGCTCCCGAACTGCCCCATGCACTCGAAATCTCCAGGGGATGTGGTGTTCTGCATTATTACATTGTCTGTCCCTGCCACAAAGACCTTGTAGCGGTAGGTTTTCCCCCACTCCACGTTTCTGTCATAGAAAGTCTCTGTGCTCTGGGTAGAAAGAACTATGTCTGTCTTGTTGCTTATTCCGTCTGAATCGTATCTCTTTATGTCATAGCTTCCCATCGGATTGCAGCCGGAGACAGCTATCTGTATCTCCTTCTTTCCCTTGATGGGCGAGAGCGAAAGCTTCCAGTTCTGGCTCGCGCAGCCGGCGAGCGGAGATATGGTCTTGCAGAAATTCTCGCAGACAGTCGGGTTCGTTATGCTTCCATTGAATACCCAGCCAGGAGACTCGCAGGAGACTTTCTCCATAGGTATTCCGACAGTCGGAGTGCAGCAGCATCCGACAGATATGCTTTCGCATTGCGTGATGTCTGAGCAGAGCACTCCTTCCCTGTATGCTGTGCAGGATGGCGCTCCGTTGCAGCACTGCTCAGGTCCGACAAGCTCAGCATCGCCCTTGCAGTATAGCTGTCCGCCCTGGATATTGGGGTCTACGCAGCAGCCAGCATAGGCTATCTGAGCGAGCGCGACTGCCAAAAATCCCATAATCCAGAGTCTCGATATCTTCGCCATCTTATCCTGTCTCGCAGACACTTCTCTCTGTCAAGACCTCATTCCTTGTTAATCGCTGATAATCGCTGAACTGCCCATCGCTCGCATTCACAAGGACTGTGAACTGTATGTTGCCGCAGTCAGCCTCAGTGATTGTATATGGGAGCGACAGTTGGGCTCCATTTATCAGATAAGTGATCATCACCTCATCCTCATCAGGATCAAAAGCCTTCGCATTCAAAAGGGTTGCGGTAATCCCCTGGCCCTTCTTCAATTGCGTAGCCACAGTCACATTCGCAAGAGCAGGTATCCTATTCTCCCTCGCGAACTGGAACCTGAAAGGCTCATTGTCTATCTTCCCCGCGCGATCAGTCACGATGATTATGTCATTATATCTGGATATGTTTCTTTTCATGAAAACCACATAATTGCTGTTCGATGCCTTCGAGATATCATACGTGATGTTCTGCACATCCTGCTGCGCTATCGAGAAGACAAAATCGTGCATCCTTGGGAGATTGATCGGGATGGATGCTGAGAAGGACTGGAGATCCTTCTTCGCGCCGCTCTTCCTGCCCTTGACACTCATCGGATAATCGAGCTTAGCTGTTGTCGAGGCATCGAATATCAGATCAAGGGAAGGCTCTTTCGCCTCTATCTCGAACTCATTCTCGAATGGCTCAAGGCTGCAGCGCCGGATGTCCTTCTCGATCGCTGTCAGGAGCTGCTCCTCGATCGAGTACTGCTGCGCATTGCCTGAGATGCGATTCACCTTATGGAGCGGAGGCACAAGATTTATCCCGAAATAGCCGAGGTATGTCTCATTGCCACCTCTCATCGGAAAACCAATCCAAGGGTAGTTCGGGGCGGAAGAATGCATCCCAAGAGCGAGGTTATGCCCAAACGGCCTGGTTATCAGGTATCTCACTATTTTCGCTCCATCTTTCACGAAGAATATCCCTTCCTGCGAATCGAGGAAATCGAAGAATAGTCCGTCCTGCGATTTGTATATCGCTCCTCCCTGCTCTCCGAGGATGAGAAGGTTCCTCTTCAGTGAATTCCGGAGGCAGGAATCGATGTAGTTCTCGATGCTCTTTGTATCGACGCCGATCTCCTTATCGAGAGTGCTGGTCTTCTTCGATGAGAGATAGAACATAAAGGATGCTCCTCCGAGTATCAGCACTCCGAGTATCATGAACAGGGTCACCTGCGCTTTTCTTCCTCTCATCTAGCTCACCCTCATCTTGGCAGTCAGATCCTGCCACGCCGAAAGCATCTTCTGGCTCTCGAAATCGAGAGCGAATACATAATGCATAGTTCCCGATGCATAGCAGAACTCAGTCTGGCCAAGCATCCCCGGAGATATGTAGTCCTTGACATAGCTGCAAGCATCGAACCCGAAATTCGAGTATCTTACTGCGAGATAATCTGTCAGGACATTGGATTCGAAATTCGACTCGCGGAAAGCGACTGCTTCCTTGGATCCCTTCTTCATCGCATATATCCGTCCGAAATCGTGGCTTATGTTCAGAGGGCCTGTTCCATAAAGCGTGCGCTTCTCTTTTATCTCCGTTATCATCTGCTGGATGGAGAATCTTGTCTCGAACCTTGTCGGATTCGCGGTTGGGGCAAAATCCCCTTTCGTGATTATGGCCATCCGAAGGTCGCTGTTGTAATGGACCTTGAAGCTCGAAGCCCCTCCGCAGAGGATGTAGGAATTGCCGACCGCATTTACGCAGTACTTCTTATCGTCATTGTTTATCGAGAGAAGCAGCGGAAGGGAAGTCTCATTTATCCTCCTGTTCAGCGGAATCGCGAATACTGTCTCGCTTCCTTTCCTGAGGACACACGCCTTCTCGGCTTCGCCCGCGAAGAAATTTCTCGCGTAGGCCCCAAGCGCAGTGAAGTTCAGGTTGTTCAGCGAGAGCGAGGCATTGTCGCAGAAAAGCGTGTAATCGCCTGAGCCAGCGTAGGAGAGGAGCTGCTCTGCCGCAAGCTTCGTCCTCGATGTCCAGTTGCCGCTGTTGCAGTACCTGTCCCCTATATGCTGCCCATTCGCTATGCACATCGGATTCGAGAGCGCGCCATTTGACGGAGAGTATCTCTCTGGCTGGTCGTTGAGAAGCGAGTTCCCCCTGCTCTCGACAAGGCACTGGTCCTCCTTCGAGCAGATCGACTTATCGGAGTAATCCCACTCATACTTGTATCCTGTGAAATTCACCCACTCCGCATTTGTCTGCGGCTGATTGCAGACATATCCTCTTTGGATCGACAAATCTATCGATGAGCTGTTTCTCGTCAGCCACTCTGCGCTGTCTACACAGACTGTGCCATTCCAGCACTGGGAGCGCAGGCAGCACTCTTTCTTCGGAAGCGTGCCTGAGGCAAGAGGAGGAATTATATCCGAGAGCTGCATCGCCGTCGTGGTTCTTGATGCTGTCTGTGTCCAGTTGCCTGTGATTGAGCAGAAATAACTCTTTCCGTTCGCACCGACTGTTGAATTCACAAGGACTGCGCAGGTCGGAAGATTATTCCCATCAGTACTGACTGAGGCAGTTATGAGCGGGTTGCGGGAATGGGAATCGAGGATGTTCATCACGGGATGGGTTGATGACAGATTGCATCCGTAGAATTTGCCATCGTAATTGATAATCGATTTCGTATTGAATGAGCCGAAGAACCTGTTCAGGTCGAAAAGAGTCCTTCCTGACTCCACAAGTGTGCTATTGAAACAACCAAAAGAGCGATTTGTCCATTGGCCTGATGCGTGTGGAGGAATCCCATTCTGATCATTATCGTTGTAGAACTCATTCGCATCGCCGACATCCCCGCAGCACTTGCTTCCGGTCCAGGAGAACCCATCACCCGTACAGGTCGTTCTGAAGACCTCGTCTTTCCTGTCAAGATCAGTCGCGAATGTCCCATTCGTGAGGCAGAAGGTGACATTTATCCTGCCATCGACAGAGCGGTTCACATAGGCGCTTGCATTTCTCTGCACCTGCTTTCCTATGGCATCAGTGTATGAGCATATTCCGCTAGTATCTCCAGTGGGCCTGCACTCATAAATCCTGAATTCAGTGGGCAGGTCGAATGTGTTGAAGCAGCCGAATGAGTTATAATGGATAGGAGAGTTCGGATTCGACTGTCTCTCGAATGTCGCAAGATTAAGCGAGTTCGGATTCTCTGTCGCGCTGCATTTTAGCCATTTTACGCTGTCTGAGAGCACCCAGGCATTGCCGAAGCAGGTCGTATTGTATGCGCAGCCGCGGGAAGCTGAATCGGCTATCCTCCACTCATTCGGATGCGCGCTTGTCGAGTTATCGCAGAGATACTTCGAATCAGAGGATATCCTGCAGCCAGTGAGATCTCCTACGCCATTCCCCTGTGTCGTCGGCCCACAGCAGGAGAATCCGAGCGAAGAGGATTTGGCCGCATCGCTCCAGTTGTATTTCTTGAATCTATTCTGTGTCGTGATGAGAACATTGCTGATATTTGTCTGAGATATGCATTCGCACTCCTGTTTGGAGTTCTGCGCATTGACGACATAGCCTTTAGTGAATACGCCCTGCTTTATGTCATTATCTGTATTGTAGACAGGAGTGCTGTCGAGCCCGACGTGATAGACTAAAGTATATTGTCCTTCCTCAGCGCAGAAAGCGCCGCTGCTGTATCCTTTAAGAGACCCGTCATATTCAAGCGGAGGCGAATAAGTATATCCCGGATTTCCTGCTTGAGGGTATTTGAATTTCAGGTGTGTCGAGTTCAGGATATCCAGCCCGCAGGAGAAATCATCCGATGTCCGATTTTCGGGGTGGACATAGCATATCACGCTTCCTGCTGCCCTCGCCCATGGCTGATTCTTGAATATCCAATTGAAACTGGTTATCACTTGTATGTATGGCCAACCATCATGGTTCGGAGGGTAATTATTCCTCCACCCAGCGGTTCCTGAGCAGTATCCAGATGTTCCTCCTGAGCAGGGATTGGTCGGTACTCCGCAGACTCCCTCATTACAGACCTTGCTTGTGTCTGTGCTAATCGTTATAGTTTCTCCTGTATCGGGGTCGGTGCCAGTTGTTATGATGATGCAATCATCATTCACAATGCATTGAGCGCAGGACTTTGTATCTGGAGAGCAGAAAGGTGTCGGAGAGCTGCAATGGGAATCCGAAAGACATTGATGGCAAGATGATGTTGTCGTGTTGCATTTCGGCTTGTCACTCAGGCAATATGAGTCTGCGGTGCAGGTTACGCAACTGTTGCTTGATGGATTGCAGGCAGGGGTGGGTGAGGAGCAGGTCGTGCTCTCTGTCGCGACAGAGCATTGAACGCACGTATTATCTGCAAGACATATGGGTTGATTGGGATAGAGCAAAGTGCAATTGGCATTCGATATGCACTGGACGCACTGATTGCTTGAGCATATGCCAAGATCAGCAGGATTCTCTGTGCTGTTGCAGAG
>CAYNNM010000005.1:5545-18465 GCA_964398575.1 uncultured Methanosarcinales archaeon | reverse complement strand
GGAAAAAGAGCATACATCATAATCGTTGAAGATTAATTGTGCAACACAACATATTATTTTCTTATATTCTCTTCAGCGCATCGATATCCGGCTTGAACATGAAGGCGTGCTCCTCGTCGAAATACCCGCAGCGGAAATCATCAAGAGGTATCCCCGTCCTTCTTGAGAGCATCATCGAGTAGAAGAAAGTCTGAGTCATCGCGAACTTCTCTAAGTGAGCGTTCGGCTTGAAATCCCACACCCATATCTTATCATCCTCCATCCGAAGGACATCAATATGGCCTGAGAGAGGGTCTATCGAATTGAACACTTTTCCGTGATGCTCATTCTCGCCCTCATCCATCCACAGCGGAACCTCGACAGCGATGGTCCTTGGATCCTTGTTCAGCATATGCAATTGCACATTGGTGTGGGCTGATTTCGTCCCTTCGAGAAGGCCCTGCCTCGCGAACTCGCTTATCTCGTGGTTGCGGGTCTTCTTCACATCGAGATCGAGAGGGAATTTCAGCGCGGATGACCTTATCTTGTTGAATTTATCGTCAGGGCAGGAATCGAAAAGGGAAGTGAGATAGCTATGCAGCGTCGAGTACCTGTGATTGCACAGACTCTCTGAGTTGGCCTCATGCAGCCTGTAGTGGTAGAACCAGCCGTGCTTGAATGATTTATGCTTTATCAGTTTCATCCCTCTATTTCATTCAATGTAAAGAGAAAAACAAGAACTCTATCTCTTATGGAGCATATTCTCTATCTTCTTCTCCTCGCGCTCGATAATCATCTCTTCCTTGAGCACGCTTCTCACGAGCTTCTCGATGTGCGTATCGATCCTCGCAATCCTGCGCTCGACAAGGACGAGGACGCGCAGGGAATAGACGATCGCGGCCAATGTGCCGATGATGATCGCCAATGTTACTCCTTCGACTGTAAGTGCCATTGAATATTCACCTCTTGGATATGAAGAATCAGAAGAACTATTGTTTAAAAATGTTTCGGCCTACTTCGCCTCTATCTTAGGCATCTCTTTCCAGGCGATGTCGAACATCGCTTCGAGAGCCGATGCGAAGAACGGGGTATTCACCCATACGCCGACATCGTATGTCGGGTGCACATCCTTGTCATCGAGCAGCATGAACATGACTTCCTTCCCATCGACGATGACGAATCGCGCGTTTATCTTCGCGTTCCTTATCTCAGAGACAGTTTTCAGGTCCTTCGCGGCCTTCTGCGCATCGGCAGTGAGCGGAGCAGCTATCCTTATCTTGACGCCGCGATCCTTCAATTTCTGCAGGGTGCTTTTAAGGAAATCGACTTTCTGGAGGAATCCTGCTGTCGATGTGGATATGACGACAGACTCCTCTGCGCCAGAAAGCATAAGCTCCATATGGTTGTTTAGATTGTTGCGTCCCTTTATCGACGCCGCGATGTCTGTTGGCTCGACGAGATCGACGCCCTGGGTGTGAAGGAGATTAAGCTCGTCAAGGATGTCCGAATCCTTTATCTTGTCGAGCTGCTGTATCTGCTTCTTCGTGTCCTCCTCGACCTTCTTCTTGACTCTCTCGACGACATCGGCCGGAGGGACAGCGAGGTACTTTATCGGTTTCCCAAGCTTCATCACGATGAATCCTTTCTTCTCGAGGGATTCCAGAACATCATAGGCCCTTGATCTTGGGACATTCGCGATATCCGAGAGCTCTCCTGCTGTAGAGACGCCGCGGGATAGGAGCGCAGTCCAGAGCTTGCTTTCATAGCTGTTAAGCCCGAAATCTTTTAATTTGCTCAAAAATTCCTTTTGTACAATCATGCGTCCACCTTTGGCTGATTATTGGCAGAAAATGGCCTTTTTTCGTGAAAAAAGCCCGATTCTGACTCATTTAACCTTGAAATATCCCTCTTATCTTTCTTCGACCCCTTTTACGCTATTTCGCGTAAACAAAATCAAATATTTAAAGGTTTCTCTTTTTTTTCTACGCTACAGTAACAAAAATCACATTTTCAGGAAAGACAAGTTATTTATAAAGGTTCCCCTAATCCCCCTCCGATGGCGATAACCCGCGAGAAGTTCAAGACCTATAAGAATGTATTCGACGAGTTCACGAGAAGGACCGTCTTCAAGCTCTCGAGCGAAGGGCTCTTCGATGAGCTAAAGAGCCCTGTCGCTGTCGGAAAGGAGAGCAATGTCTTTACCGCCGAGAGGAAGGATGGCAGCCTTGCCATAGTCAAGATCTACCGCCTTGAGACCTGCGACTTCAACAAGATGTTCGACTATCTGCGCTACGACTCGCGCTTCCTGAATCTGAAGAACCAGCGGAGACAGGTAATCTTCGCCTGGGCGGAGAGGGAGTACCGCAACCTGATGATAGCGAGAGACGCAGGAGTGAAGGTGCCGACCCCTCTTGCGAGAAGGAATAACGCATTGGTCCTCGAGATGATAGGGAAAGACTCGCCTGCTCCGAGATTGAAGGATAAAGACCCAAAAGACCCGAAGAAGTTCCTCGATAAGCTCATCCGCGAGATGCGCCTCCTAAGCGACGCAGGCCTTGTGCACGGCGATCTCTCCGAGTTCAACATACTCAACCTTGATGATGCTCCAGTCTTAATCGATTTCTCGCAGGCGACTGTCAAGAAGAGCCAGAACTACTTCGAGCTTCTCGAGAGGGACTGCAAGAACGTGGCGAGATACTTCAGGAAGATAGGCATCAAGATAGAGACAGAAGAACTTCTCGGAAAGATCACTGCGTGATCTTGTTCCCTTTCATCTCTTTTAGGTTCTTGAGAAAATACTCCATGCAGTCTATCGCGCAGAAATGCGCCTGCTTCTTGAAATCATCTGATCCGAAATGTAGGGTGTATGAGTTCGAGAACGGGTCGATCCGGTTCAGGCAGTTCGCGCACAGCTTGTCATCCATCGCAGATATCTTCTTCCGGAGAACATCTTTCAGCCTTTTCCCTTCAGCCACATTTTTCTCAAGAATCTTAAGCGTCTCAAGATCAGCGCCGTTTATTATGTCGCGTAACTCATTATTCAATCGATAAACACCCCGAAAAATCTCAGCTGAAATCAGACCTGATTCATTGTTTATATATCTATTGTTTTTTCCCTGAAGAATTCCTTTTAAATTTTTTAAATGCGCGTCCTCCGCTTCTTCTTCCGGCAAGGATCCCGACGGAGAATCCAAGGATCGTCCCGCCGAGGAAGAGCAGAAGATATCTGTGATCTATCCTCATCCATCCGAGTCTCCTCTCTTTCTTGAAGTAGATATCGAGATTCGAGAGCTCAAGCGCGTACTCGGAATATATGAGCGCGGAGAACTCATCGTCTTTCCGCAGCGTGTTCGCATACTCGTAGTAGCTGTACCCAAGGACCGGGAATATCCCTTTCTCTATCTCTTCCCCTATCGCATTCTTCGCTGCGGAGAGCTTCTGGTCAAGGAGTATCCCCACTTTCTCGACATCGACATTTATCGATGAGAGTATGGTGTTCGATCTCGCTTTCGCCTTTGTCGCGGAGAATAGGCAGAACGGATACTCTTCCTTCTCGAGATAGTCCCTGGCGCGGTTTATCTCGGCCCGTATCTCGACAAGCTGGATCGGGAAGTATAGCTTCGCATACTGGTATCTCTCCTCTGCCTCCGAGATCTTCATCTGGCAGGATTCCCTCTGCGCCTCGCTGTCGAGAGCTATCCTCTCGCCTCCGGCGCCGTAGAACGAATCCCAGAGATTGGCCGAGTTCACCCTCTCGATGGCGTACGAGAGCAGGCGCGCCTTCTCGCTTGTCGCATTCGCCTCTTTCGCGAGATCCGCATAGTATATCGCGTCATTCAATCTCTCCCGGACAACGATATTCGCCTCAAGGTCCATTATCGTCGAGATGTTCCTTTTCCTCACCACTTCCTCAAAATCCCTCGCGTCCTTCTTCAGGTTCCCTATCCGGAGCGCATAGTTGAATGGAGTCAGGTCAGCCTGCATTATGAGCTCGTGGAGGTAATTGACATTCGCGCCGAAGCACATGCTCGCCGACGAGTAGTATCTTCTCCCCTCGAATTCGCTGAATGATTTCTCAGTGAGATTCCTTGTGTACTCGAACTCCGAGCGATTCGCGCGTCCCCAGTCGATCGACCCTTCGAGAACAACGCTCCTGTTGCAGAGCGAGACGGCGAGATTCCTCATTATCTCCTCATACCTCTCGCTATTCCTTATCTCGCCGTAATCCTTCCTGAAGCTCTTCTCTGTGTATTCCGCGAGTGCCGAGGCGAGATCAGAGACCTCGACAACACTCACATTCCTCTCTTCCCCGAATCTCACGAGATCGACAGTCAGATTCCCGTCAGTATACTCCGCGGTCCCAAGAGGGATGAGCACTTTTCTCGCGCCCGATTCAGATGCGGCGGCTATCTTCTCTTTCAGTCCGCCGACAGGTCCGATGAGGTATCCTGAGTTTATGGTTCCAGTGATGTAGATTCCATCGTTCAGCGGGACACCCTTAAGCACAGAGACTGTGAGTATCGCTGTCGCGGCTCCGGCGCTTGGCCCTGCCACAATCGATGAGTCAGCGGATATCGTGTAGAAGAAATCATAGTCGCGGCATTCCTTGTCGATGAATTTGCAGGCCATCTCCTTCGCGAATCTAGTCGTCATCTGGGTGTCGAGCCGCGTTATCGGGAATGTGTCGATAAATACCCGTCCTGAGCCAGGCTTCACCTCGAGATAGATATCCGCGGTGCTTCCCCTGTATGTCCCATCTGAGAGCTCAGACACAGCGAGAAGAGGCAGATGCCCGCTTTTTCCCTCTGCGAGCGGAAGGATGAGCGCGATCGCCAAAAAGAAGATTATCTTTCTCATGATTCCCGGATAGGACTGCCTTATTTAAGCCTTATGCAACTATTCCTTCTTATTCCTTCTCTTAAGATAGCTGTCGATATCCCCGTAGAGGGACTTCTTCTTCGTCGAGTAGATCACTATGAATATGACTGCGAGGAACAGGAAGGCTATCAGGAAGATGTAGATGAGATTCGCCTTCTCTTCCCGAACAAGCACGGTCTTCTCAGCCTCGATATCGGGAGCGAGGCGCACTATCGCGACAGAGGCGACCTTCGAGTTCCCGTTCTCATCGAATGCCTCTATCTGCATTATCCCTGATCTCTCTGTCTTCGCCGCTATGGCAAAATCGCCATTGTCATCTGCCCGTGTCTCGTATATCGCCGAGCCGAGCCTCGCGCTTATCTGTGAGTTCCTGTAGGCCTTGCCGTTTATCTCGACATCCCCTGTCTTTGTGCTGTAGCTTCTTGCGACATCGAGGAATATGTCTGAGTTGTATAGCGTGACATTCTCTTCAGGGGACCTTATCCCTTCATTATCGGCATTATCCACTGGCGAGACGCTGTAGATATATGTCTTCCCTTCCCGAAGCCCGCTTCGGTCAGCGTAGGATGTGGCATTCGTCCTTCCGATGAACGTCGATTTCTCCTCTCCGTCGATCCTCTTGTAGATCCTGTATTCCTTTATCCCGTTGGCGTCGCGGGCCGCGAGCCACGATATCGCCACGCTTCCGGGCATGCTGTTTATCGCATCTATCTTCTTTATCTGCCCGGGCGGAATCACATCATATGTGTATTCTATCATCTTCTGGCTCCTCATCGCATTGCCGAATGAGTCCTCGCAGAGGATGTAGATCATATTCAGGCCATTGACCAGCCCCATCCGCAGCGAATGCACTTTCTCCCGTCCGTCCATAAGGAGAAGATTGGTGGATGACACTCCTGCCTTGCATATCGCATCCTCATTCGTCCAGACAGTCACTGTGTTCAGCTTCGAGAGTATCTTCCGCTCGCTTATCACCTGCGGGGCCTCGGAATCAGCTGTCGCGCGAAGCGTCCTTTCGCCGACAACTGAGTTGTCAGCTCCGTATATCTTGAGCGTGTATGTGTATTCCCTCTTGTTCTCGGTTTCGAGATCATCGTGAAGATCAGAGAATGGATCCCCCTGTATGCTTCGCTGGCGTAGAACAAGCGAGTCACGGAAAAGGGTGTAGCTCTTCGCGAGAGGCTCGCCGCTTATCGTGAATGAGATCCTTATGACTCCGTTCGCTATCGGCTTCGTCTCGAATTTCGATATCTCCGCAAAAGCGATAGGCAGAAGAAGGACGCATACGAGCAAAGGAAGAGCTTTTCTGATTTTGACCACCTGCCACCATCAATCGCAGGACGCATATTTAAACATTGTGGTGGTTATGCGAGCCTCGTCCTCTGCCCGTTCCTGACGAGGCGTATCTGTTCATTCGGCCTGTATTCCATATCTTCCGCAAGGTCATAGAGGTGCTCTCTCATCTCCTTTGTCCCGTGCGCGGGGATTATGTTCTTCGGCTTGAGCATAGTTATGAAATCCCTCTGGTCCTCCTTGCTCGCGTGCCCAGAGACGTGGATGTCCTTGAATATCCTTACCTTGAACCTTTTCAGCTCTTCCTCGAGAGTCTCGCGGTTCCTCTTGTTGTCCTCATTAGGGATGATCGTGCAGGAGAATACTATGTGGTCATTCTGCCTGAACTTGAATCCGTATTTTCCGAATGCCATCTTTGTGAGGACAGAATTCGGCTCGCCCTGATGCCCTGTGACGACAAGCAGGTACTTCTCCCGGTCTTTCTCTATCTGGGAGAGCTTCTTCTTAACAAGATTCGAGTATCTTACGACATCCACTTTGCCGAAATCGACAAGCTTTGTGGCTTCCCCGGCGAGAGTGTATTTCGAGAGGCTGCGGCCGAGGAACACGACACGGCGCTTCATCTTCTTCCCGAACTCGACAATCGATTTCAATCTTGCCAAGTGGCTCGAGAATGTGGTGACTACGACAAGATTCCCATCAGAGTTTGTCCCAAGAAGGACATCCTTTAGCATCTCTTTGGCCACCATCTCTGAAGGGGTCTTCATCTCAGCGGCTGAACGGGTGGAGTCGAGGATGACTGCGAGGACACCTTCTTTCGCAAGCTCAAGGAATCGCTTGTAGTGCGGAGGCTTTCCTATCACGGGAGAATTGTCGAACTTGAAATCATTCGCATAGAGTATCACTCCGTACTTCGTGTGGACCGCGACCATAACTGTCTGCAGCGTCGAGTGGGTCATATTGATGAACTCGATCTTGATGTTCTTGCTGAGGTTTATCTTCGAGTTCGGATGGAGCACCTTGATGGGATTCTTCATCCTTATCCGCTCATCCTTGGCTATCGCGGAGATTATCTCTTTCGTGAATGCGGTGCATATTATCGGGGCAGATATCCTGTTCGAGAGAAAAGGGATCGCGCCGGCGTGATCAAGATGCGCGTGCGTCGGGATTATGGCCTTGACATCCAGAAGCCAGTCCTTGATTATGGAGAGGTCAGGCACAGCGCCTATCCTTATCATCTCATCAGCATCAGGCATGACATCCTCTGACTCGCGGTACGGGATGTATTTGTCAAGATGCAGACCCATATCTATTATGACTACTTCCCCATCCACATTTATGGCGGTGCAGTTCTTGCCGACCTCATCATACCCTCCGATAGTGTGTATTTCTACTCCCATCCCTCTTTTTCCGTGAGGCTGGTTTAAATAGGTTTTGAATGGACAGCTTTAAATATGGCCCAAGAACATCAATCAGCTACGCGGAGTTACCAAAGTGGTCAAATGGGGCAGCCTCAAGAGCTGTTAGCTTAGTGCTTTCGCAGGTTCGAATACGAGCCAGTAGCCGGTAGATGGTAGCCAGCAGTTTCTACTGACTACAGACCATAGGCTACGGGCTTATCGAAAGTCCTGCACTCCGCACTTTTTTTCGCTATTATCTCTTAGAACTCTTCTTGACTGCGTTTAGCTTATCATCGATATCAGCGAGCTCCTTCTCTATCGCGGATATCCCGCTTCGCTTAATGGTCTTGACCTTCTTTAGCGGGACCTCTTTCTTCGGAAGCATATGCTCAAGATGGCTAAGCAGCTTCTTTATCTCCTCGAGGTTGCCTGCGAGAACCTCGAAGTTGCGCTCCCTCTCATCGACCATCATCTCGATTCGCCTCTCGAGCTCGATCACATTAAGAAGGCTCTGCGACCCCTCGGCGAGATTCCTCTTGAATTCATCAGGGTTCCTCACGCTCACGAAGAAATCCTCTGCCATCTACTCACCTGTGCCCTCCGCGAATGAATCAGTTATGTAGGAGAATCTCTTGTCCATCTCATCGAGCTCTGCGTTCCATTTGCCGATGAGCGCATCCTCTTCGGTCTTCAGCTGCCTTATCTTCTGCAGCGTCCCCCTGCTCTCCCGCAGCTTGTTCCTGATGAGCTCGATCACATCCACTGTGTCATTGTAATTGTCGATCTTTATGAATATCTGCTTCTCTGCCATCTTCATTCCTCCGAGAACATTATCCTGTTCACAAAAAGTATCTTCCTCTCTATATCCTCATACCCTGACTTCGACCTCAGTATGAGCTCGCGCTCCTTCCTGTAGTTGTCGCTTATCGCCCTGATGCTTTCTGCCACTGAATCGACCCTTGCCTTTATCTCGTTCGAGCTCTCCTTTATCCTCGATATGGAATCCATCCCGATGAATATCGCGCGGGAATCCTTCGGTTCATCGATGGCCTCCATCGCCTCGTGGAATAGCTCATCCCCGACATCCAATTCAGGGATGAAGTCAGGAATATCCTCTATGGTGTCCGGTATCTCCTCTCCGATATCGCTCTCAAGCGAGAGCTCATCCTCTTCCGGAGCATTCATCTGCGGCACCTTCTCCTCATCCAAGGCGAACTTCGCTTCGGTCTCAGCGGCCTTCTCTAGCGGCGCGGATTCCTTCGGAGCTGCCTTCGGAGAATTGATCGAGAGCTCCCTCTCTATCTGATCGATATCGACCTCATTTCTCCTATCAGGCCTGAAAGAAGGAAGGCCAAGGTCCACTGGCTGGCTTGGCGAGAGCATAGTCGGGGTAAGAGCGATTGTCCCACCGCCGCCCATCTGCTCATAGACTGGCCGGTCTATACCAAATGGCTTATCAAAATCATCGCTGTGCCTTGCGGTCGGAGGCCTCGGTATCCCAGAGCCTCCAGGCGACATAGGTATCGTATTTGCGCCACCCTCTTTTTTCTTCGATGAGAAAATACCCATATGAACCCCCTGAAGGAACGAGTATTTAAATCTATATTAATTTTTATCATTATTTTTGGATAGTGACAAAAATATTTTATACTTCGGAGCCAATTTCATACAGATCGCCTGGGAAACGGGCAGGGTGACTTATTTCCCGACGGAAAAACTTATATTCTCGACGACAATAAATGATATAAATGAGTCTTGACATTTAGTTGTTTTTGATGATGTGCGGTATCGAGAGCATGGTTCTTCCCCAAAGAAAAGAGAAGCTGATTCTTTCCTACAAAGAGCTACTCTCTTCATCGGGCTCCGAGGTCAACCCGTATCTTGCCGAAGCAGCGGCGAGCATACTTAAGGGAGGGCTAAGCGGCCTTGAGCTCATCAACTGCAGGAATGTGCCCAAAAGAGACATGGAATCGATCAAGGCTTCGATAAGGGATCTTTGCGACACGATAAATTCCTGCGAAGGCATCGATTATTTCTTCACTGGAAAAGAGGCCTCTATCCAGATAGACGGCTCGCTGATAGGCTCATCTGAGAAGAGCATAATGGTTCCGGTGACAGATGCGCTTCCTCTCGAATACGAGAGCGAGGGAAGGTATCTTGTGCCCCCGATACCGAAGAACGGGCCTTATACTCTCGACTGCGCCTGGCTGACCAAGAGAAACGGCAAGGGTTAGCAAATTTTATATCTTCTCCCTGATTCACTCACCCTATGAAGGAAGCACTCTACTGGCGGAAGCTGCAAGGGGATTTCATCCAGTGCGTCCTCTGCCCGCATATGTGCGCCCTCAAGAACCGTGAGAGGGGAAAATGCAATGTCCGGAAGAACTTCGATGGGAAGCTATTCTCCCTGGTCTACGCGAAGCCAGTCTCGCTCAATGTCGATCCGATAGAGAAAAAACCGCTCCTACATTTCCTTCCTGGCTCATCGGCATTCTCGCTTGGCACATACGGCTGCAATCTCGACTGCAGAAATTGCCAGAATTTCGAGATAGCGAGAGGAGAGCCGGTTGATTCGCTCAAGGATTTCTCACCTCAGAGGATAGTCTCTCTCGCGAAGGAATCAGGCTCAAGGTCCATCGCCTACACATACACCGAGCCGACGATATTCTACGAGTATGTCCTTGACACAGCGAAGCTTGCGAGGAAAGAAGGGCTGAAAAACATCCTCGTGACAAATGGATTCATCAACGCTGAACCGCTTTCCGAGCTCCTGCCGTATATCGATGCCGCGAATATCGACCTTAAGGGCGATGATGCGCATTACAGAGGGGTCTGTGACGGAAGGGTCGCTCCGGTCCTAAGGACAATCCAGGCGATGTACGATGCAGGGAAACATATCGAGATAACGAATCTTCTCATCCCCGGAGTCAATGATGAAGAGAAAGACATCCGCTTCATCGCAGATTCTGTCGCGAAGATATCTAAAGACATCCCGCTTCATTTCTCAGCGTTCTATCCGACATACAGGATGGCTCACCTGCCTCGCACGCCCATCAAGACCCTCCACCTCGCGAAAAAGATAGCGCGAGGGTTCGGGTTAGAATACATATATCTTGGGAATACCGGAGAGGAAGAGAACACTTCTTGTCCTCGCTGCGATAATCTCATCATCAGGAGAAGGCTATTCTCCGTGCTCGAGAACCGCCTCGATGGCTCATCCTGTCCTTCGTGCGGGAATAGGATAGTCGGAGTCTGGAGATAATTTCGAGATTCCATTCTGAATCTTGATCGCGCATAACCACAGACGGCCCTCCGGCCGTCCCCGTTAAATAATGCCGACTTCAGAGTCATCGGCATTATTAACCATTCCCTTCGGGAAGCTACCACCCACCCAGAAAGAGGCAAGTGCCGATGCACTTGCAAAAATATTTTTTCGCTGAGAAGTTCGTCGGATTCGGAATTTTTCTCGCTTCGAGATAATTTTATATACCCTTTTCCCGAAAGAGCAGTCGAAAAGAGGGAAAATGAGAAAGATGCTCTTACTGGCTTTCGCGCTTCTTCTGCCATTCTCTGTCGATGCTCTTCTCATCTCTGAGATAATGTACAATCCAATTCAGTCTGACTCATACAATGAGTGGATAGAGCTGTACGCTGATTCTGATATCGATCTTTCCGGAGCATCGATCTGCGGCTACGCGATTTTGCCAGGATACATCGACCGGAACTCAAAAACTATTCAGAGGAATGGCTCGACTTTCCTTCCGAAAGGAAGCTATGCCGTGATAACTGACGGAGGAAGCGGGACAGAGGCATACAGCAATTTCACGATGGATGGCTTGGCATTCCACACCGATTCCCCGTATCTTTGCGCAAATGGCCTCAAGAACAGCGGCTCGATGGAGATCGTGTTAAGGAAAGATGGCATCATCCTCGATAACATCACCTATGATGCCTCGCTCGCTTCCGAAGGAAGATCGATATCCCGCAAAGATGGTGCATTTTCCGAGACAGAGCCGACTCCCGGACGCGAGAATGTGTTTTCTGCCAGAGAGCAGCTAGCTCCAGAGGAGGCAGAGATGGAGATGGAAAAACCAGCTCCGGAAAAGGAGGAATACTGCGTATGGAAGATATCGATAGCTCTCGATAAAGAGGTCTTATCTCCAAAAGACACATTCTCATTCAAGGTCAAGGCCGAGAAGGTGCTTGGCGGAAAAGCCAATCTCTCTGCGGATGTCCTCATAGTCTCCCAGGATGGCAGAATACTTGAGAAGCACCATCCGTTCACTGATCACGAGGCGACAGTATCGAAGACCTCCTCAGCCATACGTCCGAAAGCGCAAGGCAATGTCACGATAAAGGCGTTCCTCAGATCATCCTGCGGAACGATAGAGTCATCGAGCTCATCGGAGAAGGTAGTCGAGATCCTGAAAATGGAAGAGAAAGAGCCGGCGCAGGAGAGCAAAGGGAAAGCGCAGGACTCGCATCTTGCCATAGATGATTTTTCCTTCGAGAGAAGCGAGGCCAAGGTATCCATCTACCGCGGCAACACATCGAAATACGCAGTCTACTTCTCAGCTCTCTCGGATGGAAAGAAGATATCTGATGCTGTGCTTAAGCCGAAGGAGAAGTTCTCGGATCTTGAAGCTTCGCTTTCTATTCCGTTGCCTTCCTGCGCAGCCAATATCACCATCGCTCTCGATGGCCTCTCATCGCATACCGAAAAGTCTTTCTTAAGGAATGCCTCCTGCGTAAAGGAAGGGAATGTCTCATCAGGCCCGGCGCTCTCCCAGAAAAAAACAATCACTGGAGATGCGATCCTAAGAAACAATGATGCGAAAGCAGGCCCTATAGGGGGAAATCTCGCGTTGATACTCTTTCTGATAGTGTCTCTCGCCGCGAATATAGCTCTAGTTTGGAGGAAGTGACGTGCTTTTTCCGTTGAACATCAGCACATTGCCTCTCCTGTCAGCGACGACACTTACCTTCGCGGATTTTATCCTCTCCTCTCCGGTCGTTGTCGCGATCATCTCGAAGACATAGTTCGCCCCATCCTTCCTTCTCTCGACCACCTGGACATATGGATTCGACACTGTCCTGTTCTCGATATGGAAGACCACATTCCTTTCGACAAAAGCCTTCGCGGATTCCTCGGCCCTTCTCTCGCCGGAATCAGCGCAGCCAGAGATAAGTATGGCCGATATAGTTATCATAAAAAGGAGATAATCACTCTTCCTCTTCTTCATCAGAACGCGCATCTTTGGTCTCCTTAGCGATCTCTCTTCTCTTCTCAGCCTCATCATCGACAAGCTCCTCGAGCTCATCCTCAAGCTTCCTGTCTTTATCTTCAGAATCATCTTTCTTCCCATTTCC
>CAYNNM010000005.1:0-5526 GCA_964398575.1 uncultured Methanosarcinales archaeon | reverse complement strand
AGAGACCTTCTTAGTCTCTTCCTCTTTTTTTGGGATATCGTTCCGCATAGAATCATCATCCGGAGGAAGAGCATCATCACCTTTCTCCTCTTCATCCTCTGTCTCCGGGGCCTCTTTCCCATCATCCCCAAGATCGACATATACCTCGCTATCCTCTTTCTCCGCCGGATCAGCCTGCCCGGTCTCTGACTCTTCGGCTGTCTCGTAGAACTCCTCTTTAGGCCCATCGGCTTTCTCGTCAGAAGCCGCCTCGCCCTCCTCCTTCGGAGTATCATAGACATCGAAAGCGCCTATCTTCTCGCTCTCATTCGGAGGATTCTTGACCTCATAGAGCTCCATCTTCGGAGCCCCATCGATAGTCTTCTGCATACTCTCTTCCTGCTTCACGTCCTTGAAGAGCTCGCGTATCGCCTCTTTCTTCGGAAGATCGAAATACTCGGCGAACTTCTGGCTCGTCTTCAGGATGAAGCTCCGTCCGTGCTTCTGCCTCGTTATGAATCCGAGCTTCTCAAGCTCTGCGATATGTTCGTACGCTGTCGTGCTCCTTATATCTATCACTTCTGCCTGGACAACAGGCTGCTTCCACGCGATTACCGCGAGTGTCTCAAGTATCGAGCGGTTAAGCTCAGTATTCGGAACTATGTTGTGAAGGGGCTTTGTGTACTTCTCCCTGACAGCGAGCTTCCATCCATCTGCCTCGGGAATCACCATCAGCGATGAGTGCCCATCGTTCAGCTTCCTCTCAAGGGCCCCGATGGCTCCGTCTATCTCATCGTCGCTCGCTGCGCAGAAAGTCTTCAGCTCCTCTTTCGAGACAGCTCTCGCTGCCGCGAAAAGTATCGCCTCTACCTGCTGCATCAGATGAGCTTCGCCCGCCATAGAAAAACCCCCTTTTATTCATTTATTAACTTTGCGATTAGCGAATCGAAAAGCACCCGGAACTCATCCTCCTCGAGCGCTTTGCCGTTCTCGTCGGCCTCAAAGCCTGTCCCTTTCCGCTCATAGACGCATCCGAGATTAAAATACGGAACTATTCCCTTAGGATTCCTGCCCGTATAGAAGTCGCGCTCCTCTTTCGGCATCATATATTCTATGCCGCCAGTCATAAGATCATCCGCTGTGTTTATCTCCCAGGCATATGCCTTGATGAGCCCCTTCGCTTCATAGTCTTTCGCTACCTTGATGAATATCGGCATCGCCCATCTGCAGTGCGAGCACCACGAAGTCCCGAATGCCCGCACAATCGGCACTCCATCCTCCTTGCAGAGCGTAGCTCCGGTCTCCTGGAATGTGCTCTTCCTCGCAGTCTCTTTCTTCTCGACATACCCTATCTCGCCATAGCAGGAATTCCGAAGCGTAAGATCGCTTATCTTCAGGCATATTCCGCTATCCTTCTTCGCGACACCTATCCCAAAGAAGCAGTCATTCCTCTCTTTTGTGTTCCCCACCCTTTCGCATCCGGATGCATCAAGAGCCCTGATCGAATTATCCTTCTCGCACGCTTCATCGCAGGCGACAGCTTCCTCCATTATCCTCTCTGCCGGAAGCACTGGCTCTCTATCGACAACGATAATCTCTTCAGTCTCTTTCGGAATGCTCGCTTCCCTCTCCTGGCACGAGGCCAGGATTAGAAGAATCGCCGCTAATGCAATGAAGAACCCCTTTCTCATCATTCTCATTCTACAGTATTTCCCTTCGTCGCCTTATAGACTCCGTCTTTCTCGGAGAGAAGCCCCTTTGCGACATAATCGGATAGATAGTTCTCAAGCGCCTCGGGATTTATCCCAGTTATCTTGGATAGCTCATCAAGACCTCTTGCGTCCTTCTTCAACGAGACAAGTATGAGATTTCGAAGAAGCAGGTTGCCGTTCTCATTCAATACATTGTTCTCCGCGCGCAGGTTCTTGACTATCATATCCAGCTGGTGCAGCTTGGCCTGGAGATCGTTTATTATGTTCGAGAGATCCTGCGAATTGTAGATTATCTTCTCTGGCTCTATTATCTCAATCGAGCTTGGCATATAGTCGAAGCAGAACTCGATGAGGTTCTTCGCGCTCTTGAATGTTATAGTGAGCTCGGCGAACTGCAGGAAGAACGTGTCTTTCTTCTCCATCTCGGAGACGAACTCATCCTCGACAGCCATCATCTTATGCTCCTTTATCCTCTCAAGATAAAGCTGCATCGTGTTCTTGATATGATCCTCAGGAGCGCCCATCAGTTCGACTATGGCTATCGCCTTTATCTTATTAGGCCACTCTCTCTCCTCAGAGGTATGCTCATCCGCTCTCTCTTTCTTCTCCTTCGCGGCCTTGCCTGCATCTCCCTTATGCGATGATGAATCTTTCCTCGCGGATCCTCTGCTCTTCTTCTGCTCTTCCGGTTTCTTGGATTTTCCTTTACCTTTCTTCTTCTCTGTCCGGCTTTCCTTCTCTTTCTTCTCTTCTTTCCCAAAAATCGACCTTATCTTGCCTAGCATATTTTTTCGAGTATCGGGTTTCTTTAAAAAGGTTTCCGGCTTCGAGAAAAAGCTTTATAAATACCCTCAAAATCCAATCCGGGATGGGGGCATTGGATAAGCTTAAGCATTTCTACACTAAAAGATACAGGGAGCTTCTCATAGTGCCTATATTGATGATAGTCTTCTCGATATCGGTCATCGGCCTCAATTACTACAAGCACGGGGATTTCATCCAGAAAGGGATATCCCTAAAAGGCGGAACAGCTGTCACGATACAGATGGATGGAGTATCTGCGCAGGCGATCGAGGCAGGCCTTCGCCAGTCCTTCTCGACAGGCCAGATATCTGTCCGCGAGATAACATCCGCAGGCAATGTCGTCGGCGCGATAGTCGACTCAAGCGGAGCGGATCCTGACGCCCTCGTTGGCGAGATAAAGAAGCTGGTCGGTCCCGAGGCGAGCCTCGCTGTCGAGACCATAGGGGATGCTCTTGGAGCCTCGTTCTTCCGTGAATCCATCCGCGCGCTCATATTCGCATTCCTATTCATGGCGATTGTCGTCCTCATATATTTCCGTGATTTTGTCCCAGCGCTCTATGTCATCCTCTCTGCCGCGGTAGACATCCTCTTCGCTGTCGCTCTTGTCGATTTATTCGGGATAAAGGTAGGCACAGCAGGTATCGCGGCATTCCTGATGCTCATCGGCTACTCTGTAGACACTGACATCCTCCTGACGGCAAGGGTCTTGAAGGGCAAGGAGGGCACAGTCAGCGAGAGGATAATTGGCTCGATGAAGACAGGCCTCACGATGACCTTCGCGGCTCTCGCCGCGACACTGATAGCTTTCTTCTTCACGCCAAGCGATGTACTGAAAGAGATAATGATCATACTTTTCTTCGGGCTGGTCGCCGATATCCCTAGCACTTGGCTGATGAATGCAGGACTCCTGCGGATGCATTTCGAGAGAAAGCACAAGGGGGCGCACACAAGATGAGTCTTTCGAAGAAGCTGATGTCAAGCACAAGGATGTGGATACTCTTGATAGTCCTACTCCTCTCGATAGTCGCGATAAATCCAAGGCCCTGGGCAGAAGGGGCTGCGATAAAGAGCGTCGCGAAGGAGGGACCTGCGGCGATCGCAGGCATCGAGAATCCAAAACCGACAGCCGCACCTATCTCGAGGGAGAAGATCCTCGAGCTCAACGGAGTCTCTGTCGGAAACGCGAAGGACTATTTCACGATACTCGAATCGCTTCCTGCGAATAAGACTGTCCAGGTAAAGACAAGCAAGGGAGCGTATCTTCTGAGGACGGAGTACCAGAAAGAGAGGATAGTCACGAATGAGACAGAGGTGAAATACGTCACCGAGCTCATATACAATAACACCGAGAACCGCACCTATAATGTGACTCAGAGGATCGAGGTCCCAAAGATCATAGTCAATGAATTGAAGGATGAGCCAGTCTATCTCGGCCTATCAGTATACGATGCCCCGACATCCAATGTGAGGAAAGGCCTTGATCTCTCAGGCGGAAGCAGAGTCCTTCTATCTCCAGCAGAGAAGCTCTCCCCAGATGATATGGCGATACTTGTCTCCAATATGGAGGAGAGGATAAATGTCTATGGGATCTCTGATGTCATAATAAGGCAGGTCGAGGATCTCTCAGGCAACCAGTATGTGCGGATCGAGATAGCGGGGGTGACGGAGGATGAGGTCAAGGAGCTTCTCGCGAAACAGGGGAAGTTCGAGGCCAAGATATCCAACATCACGATCTTCCGCGGAGGCGATGACATAAGGTATGTCTGCAGGACCTCGGAGTGCTCAGGGATAGACCCTCAGAGAGGGTGCTTCCGGTCAGAGGGCGGAGAGGCCTGCACATTCAGATTCTCGATATCTCTATCGCCAGAGGCCGCATCCAGGCAGGCAGAGGCCACAAGGAACATACCTGTAATCGGGACAGGCCGCGACGCGTATCTGCGCGACCAGCTCGAGCTCTATCTCGATGATGGGCTTGTCGACACACTGAATATAGCATCTGATCTCAAAGGGAAAGCGGTTACAGAGATAGCCATCTCAGGAAGCGGATTCGGAGCCAACCGAGAGCAGGCGATAAACGATGCGCTTGCGAACATGAAGAAGCTCCAGACAGTCCTTGTCACAGGAAGCCTCCCTGTCAAGCTCGAGATAGTGAAGACAGACACGATATCCCCGACGCTTGGGGAGGAGTTCTTCAGGAGCGCATTCATAATGGCGCTTGTCTCGATACTCGCAGTCAGCGCGATAATCCTCATCTCATACCGCTCGCTCCAGATAGTCGTCCCGATAATCGTCACGATGATATCGGAGATAGTTATACTCCTCGGCGTGGCATCCCTCATAGGATGGAATCTTGATCTCGCATCGATAGCGGGGATAATTGTCGCGGTCGGGACAGGCGTCGACCATCAGATCGTCATCGCGGATGAGGTCCTTCGGGGCGAGTCAAGAAGGCTCTTTGGCTGGAAGGAGAAGATAAAGGCGGCGTTCTTCGTCATTATGGGCGCGTATCTCACTTCGGTTGTCGCGATGCTTCCGCTTTTCAGCGCAGGAGCAGGGCTTCTTAAGGGCTTCGCCCTGACAACGATAATCGGCGTCTCTGTCGGAGTCTTCATAACAAGGCCAGCCTACGCTGCATTCATCGAGACAGTGATGAAGAAGTAGATGTCTCAGATCAGCTCGAATCTCATTAGAATTTATTTCTGACTGACTGTCTTCTCTCTTTTCAGAATGAGTTCGCTCAATTTCTTCCTAAATTTTAGAGCCTTCATTTCTTTCCCTTGTTCATGAAGTAGACATTCCTCGCAGGGTAGTTGATGACTATCCTTCTCTTATCGTACTCTTTCTTCAGCTCCCTTATGAACTCGTGCTTGAGCTGATACTGGTCAGTGAATGTCTCCGCACGAAGAATCACCGAGAAATTGATGTTGGAATCCGCGAAGGTATGGTATCTTATGAAAGGCTCGTGGGTCCGCACAGCGCCTTTCACCTTCTTCTGCATCCTTTTCGCGACATCGATGGTTACTTTCTCGAC
>CAYNNM010000004.1:10060-19464 GCA_964398575.1 uncultured Methanosarcinales archaeon | reverse complement strand
CGGAGAAGCGTAGCGAGAGCTACGCTTCATACTAAGAATTATGCAACACAGCATAATTTTTTCGTATTTTATCCGATGTTTTCGCGAAAGAAATAAGGTATGCTGCTTGTAGAGGGAATACCTTCTTATGCACAGTATCCAGCAATAAAAAAAAGGACTTTTTTTCGATTTCTCTTCAGCAATATGAGCTCTTCTTCCACAGCATTCTTTCCATAAAGGGAGAGATACTCCCTCCAAACCCCTCCACAGGTTTCTCTATGTTTGCATCTTGAGCAAACAACGAGGTCTTTTGTCCTGAAGGAAGAGTGCAACTCTATTAAGGCGGGGAGATGCTTCTTCGCTGAAAAATTCGAGAGGTAGTCGAAATCATTGAATGAGAAGGTCGGATTGAAGCTGGAGATTACTCCATTCTCATCGACCTCTATCTTGTCACTGTCGATAAAATGGATGTTTCCTTTCTTCGAGGTATCTTCCGAAAATAGGCAATGGGGAAATTCGTTCAAATCGACGCATTTGAGAAAAGAGGACGCTTCTGAAATGATCTTGTCGATATGTATCATTTCTGAATACTGTGGCATGAGGACCTTGTTGTTTTTTATCGCTCTGCCATGCACAGGAGCGAAGGTAAGAAGATACCATTCAGTAATTATAGGATTTTTCTTCAGGAGATCCAGAATATCCCTCAAACGTCCTGCATTTATCTTTGTGACAAGAGTATTCACCCCCACAACGCTTATAAGTTTTTTATATTTGGAGATATTGGCGAGTGCCATCATCACTTGAGTGAAGGAGCCTGGTGTCCTTGTAAAGGCATCGTGCGTTTCGGGATCTGCGCCGTGAATCGCTATGCCGAGCGACAGTTTTGGGCAGGTAACGAGGATTTTTCTCAGGAAACCTTCATTAGCGAGAATTCTTCCATTGGTAGTGAGTGTTACCTGTTTGAAATTTTTCCTGCAAAGTGAGAGAAGCTCAAAAAAGTTCTTCTCGAGTGTCACTTCCCCGCCTATCAGCTCTATGCTCTCGAATCCCTCTGCCTTCAAATTCATTATCTCTCTCTTCAAACTATCGAGTGAAGGAGAAGAATGGAAAACTTCTCCTGAAGAAATGCTGCATCCGATGCAATTGTTGTTGCATATATTCCCTATTTTTACAAGTGCGTGTTTTTTGTACATCTAATCACCGCATAAAAATCTCAAAAAACATTCTTGACAATTCTTTTCACTCTCCCCTAGCGCACATCCTTCAGGAAGGAGGCCAGCCTCATCTACAAAATCAAGAGAATCTGAAATCTTGGGCGCGTAGTGCTCATACCTGCTCGGAAAATAAGCTGGACTGAAAAATTCGAAATCCACTGATACGTCTTTGTGCTCAGTTATAAAAAGGTCTATTCCTTCGAGATAATTCCTGAACTCTTTTGGAGAGAATTCCAGGCGATCGTAGTTCGAAGAGGCTTTATTTTTCGGTACGAATTTCTGTATGTTGAATTCTCTCACACCCATCTCTGCGAGCCCCTTGATAGTCGGAAGCAGGCAATGAAGATTCTCGCGGATACAGACATAATTGATCCTGATTAGTATTTTTTCAGAGATGAGATTGGCTATCCCGCCCATGGCCTGTGAATACGAATCAGATGAGTGAGTGATGCTTGAGTGGGTGCTCTCGTCGCCGTGAATAGAGACAATTGCAAATGCCAGCCCTGCTTTTTTTAGTTTCTTCGTGAATTTTATTGATGAGAACATTCTTCCGTTGGAAACTACACCTACCTGACTTGATTCGGTTCTTGAAAAAAACCTAATAAGTTTAAAAAGAGTTAGGTAGATTGTTGGTTCTCCTCCAGTGATTGTTACTTTTTTTGGCCGTTTCCTTGAAAATTCAGAGATTTGCGCCGAAAAAGATTCTTTTTGCGAGGATTTTCCTGAATGCCGTTCATTATCCCAACAGAATGCACAATCATTATTACATCGATGACCAATTATGAAATTGAAAGTTTCGTTATTTCTTAATTGAACATACTTGGCTGCGACCTCCTTGAAATCGAACAGGAAAAGTGCGTAGGCAAAGCGTTCTATCTGGGCCTCAGGCAAAAAATAAGGCCCATTGTCTCGAATCGATATTGCCTTGATGAGTCTCAACAAGCGTATCTCGCCCTTGAAATCCTCGAGCAGATTTGAACCAAATTTCTTTTTGTATTCTGAAAGGTCTGCGTAGCCTTTGGTCTCGAATTCGTTCAATAGATGGATCAGCTCTCGGTCTTTTTTGGTGAGGACATATACGTCTGCAGAGTGAGCCGAGGAAAATCTAAACCTTGCTCTTTCCGAAATATATCCCATCGAATTTTTTCCTAATGAAAAGCAATCATCCGAGCCCGAAGCGAAAGAATACTCGAATTTGAATTTATTCGCAGCATAGGATGTAAAGAAAATCGGAGTTGATGTTTTTTGAATAGGATCGTCTAAATAGCTGGCAGTGAATCCAGGAATCTTGTTTGTTGAGACAAGATCCAGTTTTCTTGAGACTTCAGCAGCGTATTTTGAGGTATCTGAATTGAAAAATCTTTCGAGATATGATGTGGTCGGCTGCAAGAGGTATAGACAGATAAAATCTGGGTTCAGGAGAGCCAGTTTCTTGATATCAGACAATATTCCTTCTTCGTTATCCATTGCTAGGCCGCAAATAAGATCCGCATTTATCTGGAAGTCACATTCCCTTGATTTAATGAAGAAAGAGTGCAGGAATTCATAATTTTTGCTTGATCTATTCTCGCTTTTCAAGACAGAATTGTCAAATGACTGTATTCCGAAAGAAACTGAATTCATATTGTGTTTCTTCAATATGTCTAATTTCTCCAGAGAGATGCTGTCCGGATTGCACTCAAATGTCCTCTCGCCCCCGGGTTCGAATTCGAAATTGGAAAATATCTTTTCGAGCAAGGAATCAATCTGATTTTCCGATAAGATGCTTGGAGTTCCCCCGCCCACATAGAGTGTTCTGAATTTTACTCCTGAAAATACATCCTTGAAAAGATCAAGATTGGCACATATATCCTGCAAATACATCTGCAATTCGCCATCTTCGGGTCTCGATGTCTGATACATGCAATAGTTGCAAATAGAACTGCAGAATGGGATGTTAAGATAAAAATTTATTCTGGGCTCGATTTTCTTTTCCCTTAGTTCTGCTATTCGATCTGACCACAAGGATTTTAAGTAACTGATGCTGGCAGGATTTCTTTGTTTCAGAAGATAAAACAGATCCGATATGAAATAATTGTTCCTATACCCCCTTTCCTTGAGAAGCCTCGCGAAATCCAGGAAAAATTCCTTTTTTTGCTTAAGGTGCGTTTTCATTTCCTGAATACCACTCCGTTCTTTACGATAAGGAACTCTCCATCCTTTATTAATCTTGTGCAGTCCTTGACGCCGACAACACAAGGAATATTTAATTCTCTCGAGACTATCGCCGCGTGCGATGTGAGCCCTCCTTTTTCAGTTATAATCCCCCTGCAATTCGCCATTCCCGTAACTAAGCTCGGATAAGTCTCGTGGGCGACAATTATCTCATCCGAGCCTACACTTAAGAGTGCATCATTGAGTGTGATTTTTTTTGCGAAACCTTCGAAATCACCCTTGGAAGCGACAAATCCCACCAAAGACAATTGGTGTACAATAGACTTCTCAGAATTTTCGAATTCAGAATTGACTGCTCTTTTTGATAAGGTGAGATTAGCTTTTTCTTTCAGTCTGAGAAGGACATCATCAACATTCCTGCGTGTTGCGGCCCGGAAACTCTCGGAATAATTATAGGATACTGTGTCTATGAAATAGTTGTTAGCGTCGTGCAGCCATATGAGTTTTCTGAAATTTTCGATAAATTCGTCTTTGCCGACGGATTCTTCTTTTTTTGAATAAAAAATCTTCTCGATTCTTTCTTTAAGTCCATTCTTGTCGATCAATTGATTTGCCTTCCTTAAGAGGAGTTTATTCGAAAAAGGAGTCTTCCCAGTCTTCAGCAAAGAATAAAGCGCGAATGAGGTGAGTGAAATCTTGTGTGGGGTGAAAACATCCGGGTGTGTGGCTTCAGAAATCTTTTTTTCGGCAAGAGAATCTTTCATCATAGATATCAACAAATTTATTAGATGATCCAAAATATACATTGACAGTTCATAATCCTTGAAACGCGATAGAATTTTTTTTGGATCTTTTTCCATCTCACTGTTTAATATCTCTCTTTTTTGAAAAAAAACAATTCGACCATAGAATCTTGAGATGAATCTCAGGTCACTCTTTTTCTCGTACAACTCATCCAAGAACTCAGATAGATCCCCATAATGTGCAAACAATGTATTTTCAATATTGGTAATTTTTAGTTTTTTTGTGAAACCTGCCCAATGAATCAATGAATTGACTTTTCCAGAAGTCATAATATGCGGAAAAAAATCATTTGGTCTCAACTTACGGAAAATCAGGGAATGATTCAAGTCCGGCTTTTTTGCTAAGACTCTTGCCTGAACCAAAAAAATATTATCGCGTGAAACTACAATCTCTGCATCGATACGTTCTTCTGGAAATAACTCCAGAGATTCAATAGTTAAATTAAAATTCTGGAGCCAGGGAAATTCGTCTATTTTTTTATCAGGCACTAGGCGAATGTTGTTTTTCAGTATGAAAAAATAAGGATTTTTCCTTCCTAGCTGGACATCCGAAGAGGAACCCTCTGTGAATTCCACGTATACCTCCCGGTTCTTCCTATCGAAAAAAACAACACCCCCACAATCTGGTTCGATATATTCCTGGATAATTACGGCCATACCGAGCGGAAGCTCCATTCTTTTTTCCATCGCATAGGATTTGACTCTCTCGTTGAATTGGCTTAGCCATATTTTTTTTATGAAAGATTCCAATTGATCCGACTCACAGACATATGAATCGAACATTCCGGCAAAACTGCAGTTCTCCGAATCCTCGAACAAATACGAGGATCTGAGTATTGGTCCTGTTATATTCAATGATTCCAGTGCCTCACGTATGGAGAAGAGCACTCTTTCATCGATCTCCTTGGCGATCACCTCCTTCTTGATTTCTTCTTCTGTTTTTTCCCTGATGTGCTTGAAAAATATCGACGAATCCAGGACTAAAAAGTTCGGAGTCAATCCTAGTTTGTCCAGCTTTATCAGATTTGAAGCTTTTGGGCCAATGTTCAACTCATCCGATTCAGATATTATCCTATGCATACTGATGCTCCCGTGGATACTCTTCACGCGATTTTTGTGTTTCTGGATCAATCAGACCTAAAATATCTAAACGCGAGAGGACTTTCCTTTTCATCATATCTGTATCCTCGCAATCGGTCGAGCAAGGATAATGAATTATGTAACCTCTTCCCTCATCAAAACAAGCCTTTTTTTTCCTGAAATCGTGTTTTATTTTTTCTGACGAAAAATCGAGATTGTCGAAATTTTCTGAACAGTAGTTAGGATATCCGTACGGGTTCCCAAATAAGCGATTCACCTTTTCTGATTTTATTTTTCCACCTTTGGCGAGCGTCAGATTTTTGGAGATTATTGCTTTTGCTCTGTCTTTTGAAATGAAAAGATACTTCCCAGATCGTATTATGTAATCTCCTTCGCACCACCTCAGTCTTTCCTCATCTCTGGACCTATCTCCGGCATCCAATCTCAATACAGGCTTCAATCCCAGAAGATATTGTAAGATGTCTGAATAGAAGGGGTCTTCTTTTTTCAGCATCCCAATTCTTGATTTTATGGAAGAGATATCGCTGGCATCCACATCGAAATAAGTCTCCAAATATTTTTTCCAGTATCCTTCGCAAATGGAGTCGTATTCGCAACCCTTGCATTTTTCGATTTTTGTCATTCCGAAAATCTTCCTTCCCTCCTGAACTGAATGATTTATGAAATCTGGGGCTATATGCGATGTCAGAAAGATGGCATTCTCGTGGATTTCGCTCACTTTGTCGTGATGCTCTTTTTTTATGAAGCAAAGCGGATAGTATCTGACTCTCCAATTGACAGAGTTTTCTTTTGTAAGATCCAACAGATGATTGATTTGGAAGGAAATCTCCGGATAGGTCGGTACGATATCGAAGAAAGTTTTTTCAGATATTCCATTTGTTGGATCTACAAAGATGAATTCAGAGTTCTTTATTCCCAAACTAATGAGCATATTTCCGATTTTCAGGAGGTAATCATAATTCTGCCTGACGATTGTCGTGTTCGATTCGATGTTTTTGAAACCAATCTGTTTCAGATTGGCGATGCCCATCAACAGCTGGGTAAAACTTCCAGGCGATCTTGTTAAGGAGTCATGCAGCTCTTCGTTGTGACCGTGTATCGAGAATACGACTTTATTCACGCCCGCGACAATTATTCTTCTCGTGAAATCTGCGTTCGAGAACATCCTTCCATTGGTGGCGAACATAATAGTCTCAAATCCCACCTTCTTCGCGAAGGAGACAAGCTCGGGAATATCCTTTCTAATTGTCGGCTCGCCACCTATCAATTCCAAATAAGAGCTTCCATTCTTTCTTGCTTCGAAGATGCTTTTTTTGATCTCGGCAGCATTCCTTCCTTTTATCGCACCCCTTCTATCAGAATGGCAGCAAAAAATACAATTATTGTTGCACTCATAGCCCAATATCAACACGGTTTTTTTGATTTTCATTTTTCAATTGGAATGAATTCATTTTCAGATTCTTCATTTGCCAGAAGATAGCTCCCCCATATTCCTGAGCACACTTCTTTCTTACGGCATAATTCGCATGAATCTAAAAAAACTGCCTCTCCTTCTTCAGCAGTCATGCCTTTTGAATAAGGCCAAATAGATCTGGAGATGACGCAGTGAGGAAAATGAAACAACTCCACTCTGAATCCGTACGATACGAGCTTCTGGACTGGATCAGTGAGTCTTGGAGCGATTGAAGCGAGCCTTTGCATCACAGAACTAGCGTTTCTTTTCGCCGAAGCAGTGAGTTTGGGACTCATAATCACTGTCTTGCAGAAGTCTGAAGGGCGAAAATTGGAAATGATGAAAGATGCCATATTTTCGAAATATTCCGAGTTCATCTTATGCAACATAATCCTTAATTCGATCGTGACTCTATTTCGGATTAAATTCTTTATTCCAGATATCTTTCTTTCGAAACTCCCTGGAGTCTTGGTTATCGCATCGTGAAGTGGAGAGTTGTGGCCGTATATGGTTGTCACTATTTTCACATTTTTTATCGTGGATACCTTATCTGCCAGAGGGGAGTGGTAGAACCGCTCGGCATTTGTGAGCAGATTTATCTCTTCGAACCTCGATGAGGCATATTTCAATATCTTGAATATGTCTTTTCTCAATGTCGGCTCGCCCCCATTCAATGCGACGGTTTTCGAATAGAGAGATATTTTTTCAATATCTTCTATGATTTCAGAATAGTGTGGATTATTTCTCTCTCCTCTTCTCTTCACGGGACAAGAGATGCAATTGTTATTGCAATCATACATTAAAGGAATGAATGTTCTCTTCATCTTACCAATCTGAACTCCCCGCTCCCGAATTTCTCCGGATATTCCTTCCACGGCCCCTCGCAGACCGAATCGTATGTGCACTCCTTGCACTGCGGGAATTTGGCCTTCGCATCCTTCTGCCTCTGCTCTGTGAAATCATCGGTGTTCTGGTGCTTCTTCCCCCGGATCATGGCATCAGGTATGTATTTCTCAGATACGTACTGCTCATATCCTTCCATGTGGCAGTACGGCATCGCCTCAGCCATACAACTGACGTTGGCCTCGATTCCCGCATCGAGGCCTTTGTGGATGTGTGGAGCAGCCATGCTTATGGCTGGCACCATCGAATCGAAATTCTTCAGGGCATTTCCCATCGGGTGCACGAACGCGAGCTGGTACTGGTCGACACCGAGCTTGACAAGAAGCCCTGCAATCTCTTTTGCATTCCGGTAGTTCGGCTTCACGATGACTGTGTTCGTTATCACATGCGCGCCGAGCCTCTTCAGGTTGATTATTCCCTTCACAGTCTCCTTGAATGAGCCTTTAGCCTGTGTCAAAAAATCATGCTGCTCTGCAGTGTAACCGTGAAGCGCGGGGCTGAACTCTGTCGCGCCTGCCGCAATCGCTCTCTTGCAGAACTCGATATCCGAGAACATCCTGCCATTTGTCTGTATCTGTATGTTCCTGTAGCCAAGCTCCTTTGCGTAGCTCACTATCTCGAGGAAATCTTTCCTTATCGTGACCTCGCCCCCTGTGAGGACAACCTCATCGCAATGCTTGCGGGAATCCTCAAGATCTTTCTTAAGCTCTGAAAATGGCCGATTGCCTTTTAGCTTGTTGTCGGCCTGGACACAGAAGAGGCAATTATTATTGCAGAGGAATCCTGTCTTTAGGTCGAGCCGCTTCATACTACCACTTCCCAAGAATTTCTACCCTATGTTTTTAATTATTTTCATTAAGGAAGCGGGCGATATTTAAATGGTTTAAAAAGAGGTCGGAAGTGGGGATTCCAAGCACTCTCGCAAGGCCCAAAAGGTCTGATTCCTGCCTTAATTGCCAGGGGTCCTTCGCGAATGAAGCGAGGGCTATCCTGAGCCTGTATCTTCTTGCGTATTTCGCGTTCTCTTGGAAGCGCGCGAGTATGTTGGATCTCTTTTTCGATGAGAGGAGAAGAGAGAATGAGAATCCAAGAATTATTTTGTTCTTCTCGGCAAGTTGTGCTATGCGCTCATCGAGGCCTGAGTTCCGGACAAAGAGAAAGTCCTTCTCCTGATCCTCTAGGCCGTAGATGATGCATCCCGAAGATGTCTCGAATGCTTTTTTGCTCGCCTTCAGTATCCTCTTCGATGATATAGAATAGAGCTTGAGGTCTGTTGTCTTCGCGAGAGAAGAGATGTCTTTCTTCCTGTCGTGGACGAAGATGAGTCCTTCGTGACCGAGGCGCTCTGCCATCCTGATGAATTCTGCCTCATTGTCTTTCGGAAACACTATATCTATCACAGGATCCCTCCTGACTTTCGCTTTCTCTTCGCGGCCTTTCTGACGCTTGGGCTTCCTCGCTTCGCTCGGAGACCTGGATTCCTTGAATCGCTAAGTGATTTTGCTTTTCTGCTCCCTGGATTCGCGAGTTCCAGCCTCTCTTTCAGGTCGCAGGAATTGCAGACTGCTTTCGCCGATGGCTCGCCGCAGACCTCGCATCTTCCGAAATCCGAATCGCGGTACCTCTCCTTCAGGAAAGAGAGTATCTCAAGAAACGAGTTCACGATGGCGTGCTTCGATCCCGGGTGCTTCTCCTCAAGATCATTGATGATGTCTCGGACATCGCTCCTGAAGGAATCGCTCGCGTATGGGCATTCAGTGTAGGTTATCTCGAACTTCATCAGGAACGCATATGTCG
>CAYNNM010000004.1:0-10050 GCA_964398575.1 uncultured Methanosarcinales archaeon | reverse complement strand
AGAGGAAATAGAGAGGCTTTATGCGCTGGGCAGACTGCCTCTTCGCTATCCCGGAGACAGGCCCAAGGCCGGCGCTTCGTCTCCAGTTGACCTTGAGCTGGTTCATGACTATCGACTTACATTCATCATCGAGATTGTGGCCTGTCGCGAGCCTTGTGATGCCAAGTCTTTTGCCTGCCTGATCGAGAAGAGACCTTCGGAAGACTCCGCAGATTCCGCAGGCGCTCATCTTGTTTGGGTTCTTCTCTTTCTTCTGGGACTTGAGGATATCATCGAGTGTCTTTCCGAGAGTCTCCTTGAATGAGACTATAGTGAGCGGGATTCCTTCCTTCTTGCAGAAAGCCATCGCGTCCTTCTCTGTCCTTGAGCGATAACCTTTTATCCCCTCATCTATGAGTATGGCGCGGACTTTCCTTCTTTCTTTAGAAAGCAGACGGTTGAGGATATGAAGGACAGCTATCGAGTCTTTCCCTCCGGAGAGGGCGACGGCGACTGCATCTTTCTTCCCGAGCATCGAGTATTTCTTGATCGCCCGCGTGACCTTTCCCTCGAAGTACTTTAGGAAATGCTGCCTGCAGAGAGGCTGGCTCTCCGAAAGCACTATGACTGGCTTTCTCCTGCATTCGGGGCAATTCCTATCCACCTGATATCACCGAGAGTATCCTTATGTCATCCTTATCGCCAAGCTTCGCAGTGTCGCCGACAAGCTCGTCATTCCTGACTACAAGGACAGTGGATCTGTTTATCTTGAGATCCGAGAGAAGCTTCGCTACAGTGATTTCCTTCACTTTAAGATTCAGGCGCTTGTTCTCGCGCTCAAGATATATCTTCATCCTTGAGAAGGGGTCTTCTTCGACTATTTAATACTTTTTTGGAAGAACTGTGATAAGAGGCCTTAGGATCGGCAACGCTGTATCGTATTTCTTGATATCTGAGAGCGTGTCGGGGACCACTATGGCCTTCGCATCGAGCTTCTCCACGAGAGGATCGAGTTCCTTGAATGAGGATATCCTAATCGGCTTTATCGAGAATCCGGGAGAGAGGCGCTCAATCTCCTCATAGAATGTGTTCTTCGATAATGAGACAGGATACACTATGCAGCCTCGCCGCATTATCATCTTCGCTGCAAGAAGGCCATCCTCATCATCCACAAGGGCGAATACCTTTCCTTCGCTGCCAAGAGGAAGCCCGCCAGGCCCTTGGATCTTTCTTGTGAAGATATATGCTTCCCTGAGCATCTCGACATATATCGTGAGCTCAGGATTCTTAAGATCGACTTTCTTCTTCAGGGTCTCATAGACCTCCTCTCCGATGAGCCGGTCGAACTCGACAGATGTCATCGCTACATCCTTGTTCAGCTTCTGGGTAGAGATGCGGAATGTCTTGAAGTTCTCTTCTTTGGCCATTGTAAGAGCCTCTCTCTTGAGGATCTCAAGGTCAATCGGAAGCCTCTTCGCTACGCTTATCGAGTGGATGCCAAAGACCTCTTTCAGATAGGTGGCTGAATCATCATCGATGAGGATCCGGTTCCTCTCGGGGATGACTCTCGCTGGAGAGCTGTGGGCCTTGAGCATAGCGCGTATGTTCTCGATAAGCCTTCTCTCGAAATCGATCCTATTCTTCCCTTTCAGGAATATCTCGCTGTATCTTATCAGTATCATCGGTTGTTTCTTAGTTTTGGGTCGCAATAAAGGGTTTTATCTTCTTTAAGATATATTTTCAATAGATTATTATCTAAAAGCTATTTTAGAGGCACTATCTTAAATCCGCTCAAGTGGTTAAATCTCCATCGGAAATGAAGGGGTCATCATAACTGCAATATTCATTAGGAAAAATCCGTGTTTAAAAAGCAAAGTATTTATAAATAGAAGTTGCCTTTTAAATATTTATAAGGAAACGCCAGAATCTGGGGGGTTTTTGGCGTTTTTAAATAAAACCGCGTTTGTTTATAAAAATAGGGAAAAATAGCTGCCTTTGATTTATAAAGAAGGCTAAATTCCCATCAAAAGAGGCGGGGGAGACAAAAATGACCAAGAAACAGATTGAAATCGTGAACATTGTTGTCAGCTCATCCCTTGAGCACGACATACCTTTGGAGAAGATGGCGGCTACACTCAGCAACACTGAGTATAACCCTGAGCAGTTCCCAGGCCTTGTCATCAGGATAAAGGAGCCGAAGACCTCTGCACTGATATTCTCATCCGGAAAGATAGTTTGCACCGGAGCGAAGAACCTCGAGTCTGTGCGCGAAAGCATAAACAAGATAATCAAGAGCCTTGAGAAGATAAAGATCAAGATAACAGTCGAGCCTGAGATAAATATCCAGAATATGGTCGCTGCAGGCTCTATCGGGATGGACCTTAACCTGAACCAGCTCGCGATGAAGCTCGACAACACCGAGTACGAGCCGGAGCAGTTCCCAGGCCTCGTATACAAGATACCGAGCCTTAAGGCCACATTCCTTCTCTTCTCGAACGGGAAGATCGTCTGCACAGGGACAAAGTCAGAGGATGAGGTCCACAAGGCAGTCGATAAGCTGATCGAGAACCTGAAGAAGGTTAAGTAGTTACTTCTTTTTTGATTTTTGCTGTCTATAGTATGGGGTGTATATCTTGGATGCGGCAGAGCAGATTAGGAAATTCGAAGAGTTCATCGAGCTCCATTACCTAAATGAGCTTCTCGAGAACGCGAGAAAGGGCCTGAATGTCCTTTCGATAGATTTCATCCAGCTCTCGAAATTCGACACAGAGCTTGTCGACCTCCTGATAGAGGACCCTGAGAATGTCGTCGCGGCTGCGGAAGCCGCGCTCACCCACTTCGACATAGATTCTAAGTCTTTCCGAGTCAGATTCAAGAACCTGCCGAAGGGCTTCAAGACCGTCATCCGGGACATCCGGAGCAAGCACATAGGGAAGCTCATCCTGACAGATGGAGTTGTTCGGCAGAAATCACCAGTCCGTCCGCAGGTGACAAGCGCGAGATTCGAGTGCCCTGCCTGCGGAAATGTGCTGACAGTGCTCCAGCTCGATGAGACATTCAAGGAGCCATCCAAATGCAGCTGCGGAAGGAAAGGAAGGTTCAAGCTGCTTTCGAAGGAGCTTGTCGATGCCCAGGCGCTTGTCCTTGAGGAGTCATCGGACGATCTTGAAGGCGGCGAGCAGCCGAAGAGGATGAACATATTCCTGAAGAATGACCTTGTCTCACCGCTCTCCGAGAAGAGGACGAATCCCGGAACGAAGATAATCATCGTCGGGATACTGAAGGAGGTCCCGATACCGTCGAAGACAGGCGGGAAGCTGACCCGCTTCGACCTCATGATCGAGGCCAACTACGTCGAGTCTGTCGGCGAGGATTTCGGAGAGATAAAGATAAGCGAAGAGGAGAGAAAGGAGATACTCGAGATATCTCGCGACCCGAAGCTTCTTCCGAAGCTTGTGAATTCGATAGCGCCGACAATCTATGGCCATGACAGAGTCAAGGAGGCGCTGCTCTTGCAGCTTGTCGGAGGGGTGCGAAAAAGAAGGGGGGATGGAGTGAACTCAAGAGGAGACATCCATATGCTTCTTATCGGAGATCCGGGAGCGGGGAAGTGTCTGCACGGCAATACCAAAATCTTCCTCGAGAACGGAAAGATCGTCAGGATAAAAGAGCTCGCGCAGGATGCAGGACTCATCGATGAAGTCAAGGATATCGGGCCTGTCGGAATCACGACAGTCCATTTCGATGGAAAGATGGATGGCGGCAAGGCCATACGGGTCTGGAGGAGGAAGAGCGAGAAGACGCTTCTTGAGATAACTACGCGGACAGGAAAGACGCTCAAGCTCACGAAGAACCATCCTCTGTTCCACATCGGCAATGGATATATGGTCGCGAAGAATGCGGAGGATTTTGTTCCTGGAGAGAGAATCGCGACACCGAGAAGAATCTTGACGAAAGGAAGCATCCAGAGAATAAAAAGATTCTTCCCGAAGAAATATTCGAATAATTCAAAGGAATACACCTATCCTGAAATAATCGATAATAATCTTGCGAGATTCCTCGGATATCTCTGCGGAGACGGATACATATCATACTCCAAGACATCTGGCTGGATAAGCTTCACGAACAATGATGAGGATCTGCTTTCTGATTTTAAGAGGCTTGCGAAGATTCTCTTCCGAGCGAATCCGAGTGCCAGAAAGAGCCATAGGGGAAAATCTGCCGAAGAGACCTATTTCACCTCGAGAGCCGTTGTCGATTACTTCGTGGCTAATTTCGAGGAGGTAACCGGAAAGTCGAATGGGAAAGGCATTCCTGCTGCGCTCGAGATGTCTCCGAATAGAATCCTGAAAGAATTCATATTGGCGCTATTCGACTGCGAAGCGCATCTTAATGCGAGGAAGAGGCAGATAGAATTCATGACGACATCTGAAGGGCTTGCCGAGGATCTTCAGATGCTTCTGCTCCGTTTCGGGGTGATATCATCAAGGAAGAGAAAGATAAAGTATGCTGCGAATACTCTTGAAAGAAGGAAAGTTCCTGCGTTCGAGCTTACCATAGCTGGAGAATTCGTGAGAATATATGCTGAGAACCTTGGATTCATATCGAAGAAGAAAACGAAGAGTTTAGAGAAAATGGTGTCCTCGAAAGCCGCATACAACACAAATGTGGATCTTGTGCCTAATGTGAATGGTCTCCTTCGGTTCCTGAGAGGCGAGCTTGGCCTGCTGCAGAAAGAGATGGGCGTACCGAGGCCGAGTTTCGCTCATTTCGAGCAGAACAACAGGCTTCCAAGCGTGAATATGCTAAAAAAAATCACGACCCATCTGAGACTGGCCGGGAAAAAGTCAATCTATCTTGATCTGCTCGATGAGATTGCTCACGCAGATGTGTTCTGGGATGAGATTCTTGAGATAAAGGAGACCAAGGCGGATGAAGAATACGTTTACGATCTTGAAGTCGAGAAAACGCATAACTATGTCGCGAATGGCGTTGTCGTGCACAATTCTCAGCTCCTAAAAAGAGTGCTCAACGTCTCGCCGAAAGCAAGGTATGTCTCCGGAAAAGGCGCGTCAGGCGCAGGACTTACTGCTGCGGTCGTCAAGGACGAGTTCCTGCACGGCTGGTCTCTTGAGGCAGGAGCGCTTGTTCTTGCGAATAGAGGCATCTGCCTGATAGACGAGCTCGATAAGATGGGGAAAGAGGACAGAAGCGCGATGCACGAGGCGCTTGAGCAGCAGACAATAACTATCTCGAAAGCGAACATACAGGCGACGCTGAATGCCGAGACGACTGTTCTTGCTGCAGCGAACCCGAAGTTCGGAAGATTCGACCCATACGGAACTATCCCTGAGCAGATCGACCTTCCGAATACTCTCATCAACCGATTCGACCTCATATTCCCGATAAAGGATATCCCTGACAAGAATAAGGACGAGGATCTCGCAAGCTTCATCCTGACCCTTCACCGAGAGGAGAAGAAGGAAGGGGATATCGAGACAAAGATGCTTCGCAAATACATAGCCTACGCGAGGCAGCAAGTCTTCCCTGCCCTGACAGAAGGTGCGATAGAGGAGATAAAAAGCTATTACCTCAAGATGAGAGGCTCAGGCACAGGAGATGAGTCAGGAGTGAAATCCATCCCGATATCCGCGAGGCAGCTTGAGGCGCTTGTCAGGCTCTCCGAAGCCACGGCAAGGCTACGCCTCGCCGATAAGGTCACAAGAAGGGATGCGAAAAGAGCAGTGGATCTTCTCCACTACTGCCTGACCCAGATAGGTGTCGACCCTGAGACAGGGCAGATCGACATCGACAGGATCTCGACGGGAATAACCTCCTCGCAGAGAGGAAAGCTAATCACTGTGAGAGAGATAATCACTGAGCTTGAGGCCAAGATAGGCAAGACCATCCCGATAGATGATGTCATAAGAGAGGCGCTCGATAAGGGAATCGATGCGGCCGAGGCAGAGGAGTCGATAGAGAAGCTGAAAAGAAGCGGCGACATCTACGAGCCAAGACGCGGATTCATCCAGAAGATCTGATCCCATTCATTTTGAAGAGGTGCGAACAGGAGTAGATGGTGTGCTGAAGGAAAATGGCAGAGATAAAGCGGCAGACAGCGTACAAGGTGAGGATATCCGATCTTATGGGCTCGACCTATGTCGTGCAGGAAGGATGGGATGCGAATTACTTTGTCATCGAAGGGAAGAGAGTCTCGAGAGTCAACATCATCGGGACAGTCGTCTTCCTGAACCCAGAGGATGGCTCGACCATGCTCGATGATGGAAGCGGCACTATCCTGGTCCGCTCGTTCGAGAATGCGAAGATGCTCTCCGGCCTCTCTATAGGCGATATCGCAGTCATTGTCGGAAAGCCGAAGGAGTACGGGAATGAGAAATACATCAACGCGGAGCTTGCGAGAAAGACCGATTACTCCTGGCTCAGCTTCAGGAAGAAGGAGCTTGAGGCTCTCTCCGGACTGGACATAGGAGAGGGAGCGGAAGAGGGAGCAGAGAAAGAGAAAGAGGTAATCGCGAAAGAGAGCATCGAGGATGAGGAGATCAAGGTGGACTACCCCTTGACGACACCGCAGAGGATAATCAACGCCATCAAGTCGCTCGATGCAGGGGATGGCGTAGAGATAGAGGAGATAGTCAGGAAAGTCGGGAAATGCGAGGAGACAATCGAGGCGATGATCCGCCGCGGCGACATCTTCGAGAACAGGAGAGGGAGAGTCAAGATCCTTTAGGGCATCAGAAGAATATCGGCGTCACATACACTTCTATAACGGCGGCGAAAACCACTACTCCGACAGATATCAGGAGAAGATTCGATGCGTCAAGAGCTATCCTGTCGAATCTTTTCGTGAAAAGATGCCCGCGCGCTATCGCGACTGAGATGATTCCGCCGGCAAGGGCCGCGATGAAATAAGCCAGTATCTCGAAGAACCCGTGCGTGAAGTATCTTAGGAACGAGAGAGAGAATACGTGGAAGTGGGCCGCGAGCTTGGCAAGACCGATAGACTGCGCGTACTCAGCTATGTTCGCGCGGAAGAACAGCCCCATCGCGGCAGCTATCACTGTCGCGTTCCAGGCGAGGATGAATATCGTTCCCGCGCCGAAGAAGAATGCGAAAAGAAGGCAGAACGCGAGGACCTTGATGTTATTGAGGAGAATCTTCGCGAATATCCCTGATGAGAATGCGTTCGCCGTGACTGTGTTGTTTATCTGGGCGATTGTCTTTATCTGGACAGACATCAGCGCCTCGCCATAGAGTGGGGGAAGCGCAGTGTACCATATCGCGTATGAGACAGTGTAGCCGATGAAGAGGTACATGAATACCTTGAGCGCCTTCGCGTGCTCTTTCAGAAGAGCGCGCTCTCCTGAGAGGTAGAGGTCCTTCTCCTCCTCGTACTTGAGCGTTCCGTAGACGAATGGTATCGATACTGCGACAGTGAGGAGAAGGGATATCAGCGATGCCTGATCAGAGAAGACCCAGAGCGAAAGAAGGATGGCGGCCGATGAGTACAGCAGGCCGATAAGGAACATCTCGATAGGCTTTTTCTCAGCCTTCATCGGTGATATTATCGCTTCGAGGACCATCCTTAGCCTACCGGGAACCCATTTTTAAATATTTTGCTTATCGAAATGCTATTTGCAGGGCGCGAATGCGTTAAAAGCCGCATTTTCGTTATTTCCCTGATTAAATTTTTAAACTTGGGAAGATGCGTCATCCTCATGAAGGGCTTTATCGTGTATTCGACATATGAGGCGAGAGAGGATGCGGCCAAGATACTTCTCTTCGGCCGCCTCGAGAATGGCGAGAGTTTCCTCGCGAAGGTCCCTTTCCGGCCGCATTTCTTCATCAAGGAGGATGACCTTAAGAAAGCCGAAGCCATCGGCGGATTCGAATCCGAAAGGACTGCTCTTGAGAATTTCGAAGGGAAGGATGTCGCGAAAATCATCGTCAATGTGCCAAAAGAGGTTCCTGAGCTACGCAAGAGATTCGAGGAGGAGGGAATCGTATGCTTCGAGGCAGATGTCAAGTTCGCGCAGAGATTCCTGATAGACAAGAACATAAACGGGACTCTCGATATCGAAGGAGAATATGCGAAAGGAGAGCGGGTGGGGCGCATCTATGATGATCCAAGGATCAGCCCGATTAAGCGCGAGGATTTCTTCCCGGAGTTGAGAGTCCTCTCGATGGACATAGAGACAGACAGGCATGCGAGGGAGCTCTACTGCATCTCGATGGCCTGCGGCGATTACAGAAGAGTGCTTGCCATCGGGAAAGAGGGGGAAAGTTTCAGGAATGCGGATATCTTCCACGACGAGAAGGCGCTTCTCGATGAATTCCAGAGGAGATTGATAGAGCTTGACCCGGACATAATAACTGGCTGGAACCTGATAGATTTCGACCTTGATTTCCTGCAGAGAAGATTCAAGAAGCAGAAGATCGATTTCGATTTCGGTCGTATCAATTGGCCATCGAAGCTGCGGATAGAATCGAAATTCCTGATAGACTCGAAGGCGGATTTTCCTGGGAGGCAGGTGCTCGATGGGATACATCTTCTTAAGACATCCTTTGTCGCGCTTGAGGACTATAAGCTCGATACTGCGGCGAAGAACATCCTTGGCGATGGGAAGCTTATCGACGCGCACAATAAGGGCGAGGAGCTCGAAAGGCTGTTCCGGGAGGACAAGCAGAGGCTGATCGACTATAACCTTAAGGATTCAGAGCTTGTGCTTGGCATACTCGATAAGACGGATGTGGTCAAGCTGACGATTCTGCGCTCAATGCTGACAGGGATGGCACTTGATCGGGTCCGGGCGACTATCGCCTCATTCGACTCGCTCTATCTCCAGCATTTGAGAAAGAGAGGTTATGTCGCGCCGACAGCGAACTACGAACAGGAGAGGGAAGAGAGGGCGAAAGGGGGATTTGTCATGCAGTCGAAGCCCGGGATCTACGATAATATCGTGGTCCTTGACTTCAAGAGCCTGTATCCGAGCATAATGAGGACATACAATATAGATCCGTTGTCATTCTCGCAGGGGAAGATGGCGGATGATCCTATCGTCGCTGCGAACGGAGCGAAGTTCGGAAGGGAGGAAGGGATCCTGCCTGCGATACTCGCGAACATATGGAAGGAGAGGGATGATGCGAGGAAGAAGAAGGATGAGATAGCGAGATACGCGCTCAAGGTGCTGATGAACTCATTCTATGGGGCGCTTGGGAATCCGACCTGCCGATTCCACTCGCTCGATATGGCGAATGCGATAACGCACACTGCGCAGCATACCATCAAGACGACAATGAAGGAGATCGAGAAGAAGGGGTTCGAAGTGATATATGGCGATACTGATTCCATATTCATCGACACGAAGAAAGATTCTGATGGGGCTGCGAAGGTCGCTGAAGAGCTGCGGAAAGAGATGAACGCATTCTGGGAGAAGAAGATAAAGAAGGAGATCGGACGGGACTCTTATCTCGAGCTTGAGTTCGACAAGCTGTTCACGAGGTTCTTCATGCCGACTGTGCGGGGAGCTGAGGAAGGGAGCAAGAAGAGGTATGCCGGACTGAAATTGAAGGATGGGAAAGAGGAGCTCTCATTCACCGGCCTTGAGACTGTCCGGCGGGATTGGACAGCTCTTGCGAAGGGTTTCCAGCAGGAGCTTTTCCTGCGGGTTTTCGGGAAGAAGGATGTCAAGGAATACATCAAGAGGACTGTCGCTGACCTGAAGGAAGGAAAGCTCGATGATTCTCTGGTCTATCGGAAATCGATAACAAAAGGGCTCGATGAGTATGTCAAGACAACTCCGCCTCACGTCAAGGCGGCGCGGCAGATGGAGGAGATCTCAAGCAGCATAATCGAGTACTATATGACGACAGACGGGCCAGTGCCGCTTGAGAAGATGAAAGGGAAGAGGATAGATTACGAGCACTATATCGAGAAGCAGCTAAAGCCGATAGCGGACACTATCCTCCACGCCATCGGTGAGGATTTCGACACGATCGTGAACAAGAAAGGCCAGAAGACGTTGGGAGAGTATTAAAGAATATTTTGAATTG
>CAYNNM010000003.1:16301-20806 GCA_964398575.1 uncultured Methanosarcinales archaeon | reverse complement strand
ACCCAAAAATTCACCAGTCCTTCCCTTCTTCTCTAGTGGTCATTTCCTCTTTAAATATTTTTAGAAAGAGGTCGCCTCGCATCAGGGAAAGGCTCTCCTTGGACCGGGCAAAGCTTTAAAAGCTCCGGAGCCGTTGAACGCCCTGATGCCAGCCGCGAAGAAGAAGGAATCGGGGACAAGAGGCCTTGAGAGGCTTTTTGGGCGTGTCCTTGACAGGATAAGGCCATTCTCGGATAGCTCTGACATCCTTCTCATCGACAAGCGCGAGCTTACTCTGCATCACGACGATAAGAACAAGAGCGTTTCTGAGACAGCCGAAAGAGGCGTCAAGCTCCGCGCGCTCGATAAAGGGAGAAGGATCGAGACCTACACTGCCGATGTAGATGAGAAAGGAGTGCTTCTCGCAGCGGAGGAGCTCTCAAAAGCCCTTTCCCGGAAGACAGGGGCTGGAAAGTCCCGGCCACTGAAGGTGACCAAAAAGAGCTTCTCGGAGAGAGGGAAGAAGGACCCGAAGAAGATGTCTTTGAGAAGGAAGATGGATTTTCTGCGAAGGCTTGTTGATGGGATAATGAAGAAGGATAAGGCAGTCGCCTCGGCTCGCGCCCTCTATGTGGAGGAATCAGGAAGGAGGGTGTTCTTCGACGGGAGAAGGTTCCTCTCGCAGGATCTCATGAAGGTGACCCTTGTGATGCTCGCATTCGTACGGACAAAGGAAGGCGAGACCCGCTTCGCCTATCGCTCGTATGTCGGAAACGGCCTTGAGATACTCGATGGGACGAAGAAGCGGATAGATGATCTTGTCGCCGAGGCGAAAAGCGTAGAGAAGGCGAGGAAGGTGCTTCCAGGAAAATACACCTGCATCCTCTCGCCAGACATCTCGGGGCTTCTCGCCCACGAATCATTCGGCCACGGGATGGAGTCTGACACTGTCTATGCCGGCCGGGCGAAATCATCCGATTATATCGGCAAAAGGATCGCCCCGCCGCACGTCTCGATCGCCGACAGCCCGCTGATAAAGGGAAAGCACGGATCATATTTCTTCGATGACGAGGGGAATCTCTCGAAGGAGACATACCTGATAAAAAAAGGCGTTGTCGCAGACTATCTCACAGAGAGCTTCTCGGCGAATAAGCTCGGCTCAATGGTGTCTTCGAACTCAAGATGCGAGTCTTTCGATCACAAGAACTACGCGAGGATGTCAAACACCTATTTTGTCAGGGGAGACTCATCGTTTGAGAAGATGCTCTCAAAGGTGAAAGACGGGATGTATCTAATCAAGGCCAACGGCGGCGGGATGGAGGATCCGAAGGGCTGGGGAGTCCAGATACAGGGAATCGTCGCGCAGAGGATAAGGGATGGCAAGCTCACCGATGAATTCTTCGACGGGATAAGCATCACGGGATATCTTCCTGACATACTCTCGAGCATAAAGGATGTGTCGAAGGAATTCGAGATAGAGGGCGGAGGCAACTGCGGCAAGGGGCACAAGGAATGGGTCCCTGTCGCGACAGGAGGACCGTATCTCCTGATAGATAGCCTCCCTCTCTCATAGGCGGAAAAAATGGAAAAGGAAGAATTGATCGGCCTGCTTCGGAGACGGAAGCTCCTCTCCTGGATATTCCTCGAGAGAGAAGAGCGAAAGCACAATCTCTACTGCACAAAAGACGGAGAGGTCGAGGACTATATCTTCGGGAGCAAGAAAGAGCACTTGCTGATCCTCCACAGGAGGATGGATGGCAAGGTCGGAAGCGCGACAATCTCTCTCGATATGTCCCTTCCCGAGAAAGAGATACTCAGGAAGATAGCCGATGCCGAGTTCTCGGCGTCAGTCGCGCTCAATAAGGCATACGTCCCTCTCGAGAGCTATGACGGATACCCTTCTGTGTCGCAGATCGACCCATTCTACCTGAAAGAGGGAGAGAAAGGATTCCGGAAGAAGCTCGATTCGATGAGGGAGTCGTTTCTTAAGTCCCTCTCGAAGCACGAAGGGGTGAAGCTCGCGAGCCTCGAGATATTCTTCAAGGAGACATCCTCCAATCTCACGACAAGCCTTGGGAAGACCCTCGCCCAGAGGCGCAGCGAGAACATGATCTACGGTATAGTCCTTTTCGGGAACGGATCCGACGAGAAGGAATTCAGCGCGATGAGGACAGAATGCAGGATAGACGACCTTGATCCAATGTCATTCGCCGATTATCTCGCAGAGACTGTCAAGAGCGCGTCATTAGCGATCCAGCCTGCGAGATTCGAGGGCGATATCATCCTGTCGCGCGAAGCGGTGACTGATTTCTTCACGCCGCTCACTCAGGAGAATCCGCTCATACTCCACGCTTTCGCGAGACTGAAGCATCTTGGGATATCGAGATACAAGGACGGCGAGAGGATAGCTGATTTCAAGGGCGATGCCATCTCGATAGCGAGCAACCCGCTTCTCCCATTCGGCCTCGACACGCTAAGGTACGATGTCGATACTGTCCCGGCAAGAAGGATCGCGCTTATCGAGAACGGAGTCTTCAGGAACAGGATCGCCGGGAAGATGTACGCGGATTACCTCAGTATCGCTCCGTCAGGCCCGCTTGGCAACATCGAGGTCGCAAGCGGTTCGAAGGGAGAGAATGAGATCTACTCGGGGAAGAAGGCATACGAGATAGTGGCTTTCTCCTGGTTCAACCCGAATTTCTTCTCAGGCGAGTTCTCGGCGGAGATAAGGATGGGATACATCATAGAGAACGGAAAGAGGACTCCCTTCAAGGGCGGAGCCCTCACAGGCAATGTGTTCAAGATGATAGAGAATGCCTATTACTCGAAAGAAAGGATGAAGACCGGCTCCTACTTCGGGCCAAGATGCGTCCTTTTCAAAGATATGGTTGTCTTCGGGGAAGATCAATAATCCCCGAGTTTCCCCTGCTTCTCTTTCCTTGATCTCTCCTCGCTCTCGCGGATGCCCTTATCTTTCTTAGTCTCTCCGCTAACCTCTTCCTTCACAGTCTCAGCTATCTTCTTCCCGAGTATCTTCGAGAGGATGCTAAGATCTGTTTTCCTCACATCGCCAAGGTCCTTTATCCCGCCGCGGAAGAGCTTGCGCGCCCGCACGCGACCGATCCCTCGCAGCCGCAGAAGCGGCAGCAATTCCTCTTTCGCGCCGTGCTTCAGGCGCACGCGAAGCTTGGTCAGCTCCTTTCGCACATCATTGAGATTGAGAAGTTTCGCGAGCTCCTCCGCGGAGTAGGATATCCAGTCGGCATTCTCGAGTTTCGCATTTATCTCTCCCGGGCGGATGTCATACTTCTCAAGAAGGGTCTCCTCATCCGCCTCCTCTATCCAGTCCTCGAGGAACTTCGCGGTCTTGATGGAGTTCAGGAAATCAGCGTATTCGTCGTCATAGAATGAAGGGATGTCCGATAGCAGGTCTTCCTCGTAGAATCCGATCAGTTTCTCGTAATCCGCAAGCTCTCTTGTCTTCACACGAAGAAGCGGCCTCATCTCGAGGGTGTTCGAGAGCATCTGAAGGAAAGGGAAAGGGAGCGCTTTCTTCCCGCCTGCCTTTCCCATCGACTCGATCAGGAGATTCGCTGTCAGGGGATCGATGTAGAGCTCTGCCACTCTCCGTCCGATAGGCGTCGCCTCGATCCTATCATCGCTTATCTCATCCGCAGGCACAAAATCCCCTCTCTTCCCTCCGCTTCGCTTCACGAATCCGAAACCATCGAGAAGCTCGATCATCTTCCCGATTATGCTCTCAAGGCGCGCCATATCCTCGAACTGCCTCGCATAGAATGTCCTTCCGAAAAAATCGATGAGCTCATCCCTCGATCTGCAGAATCCGGCCGAGACCAGGGAGAGGACATATGTCCTAAGCACAGGCTCGACAGCGAGCTTCGAGTATATCTTCTCAGGGGTCCCAAGGATGTATTTCTGATGGAGCTCGTCTTTCTCAGTCTTGGTCCCTGAGAATATTATCGCTTCGCCGAACTCCTCTTTCCCGGGCCTCCCTGCCCGTCCTGCCTGCTGGAGATACTCAAGGACAGGGATGTAATCCATCCCCCATCTTCCGTTGTATCTTTTCACATCCTTTATTATCGAGCGGAATGCCGGAAGGTCGACTCCTGCGGCAAGGGTCGGTGTCGCGCATATTATCTTTATCCTGCCGCTTCGGAAATTATCCTCGATGAGCTCCCTCTGCCTCTGGGTGAGCCCTGCGTGATGGAACGCGACACCTTTTTTCAGCACCATAGATAGCTTCTCGCACTGCTTTGTCGGCCGCGGAAGATGGAGAGCATCCTTCGAGAGCTCATCGAGCGAGAGGTCCTTCGAAGGGATCTTCCTCGCTATCTTCTCCGCCGATGATTCCGCTGATTTCTTAGAATTGACGAATACGAGAGCCTGCTTGCCGATGGCGACAGTATCGAGAGCGACGCTCGCGAAATCATCCGGCGAGGATTCCCTTATCCTTGTCTTCTTCCCCATAGCACTCCCCCAATAACCCATCTTTAAATATCTTTCAT
>CAYNNM010000003.1:0-16283 GCA_964398575.1 uncultured Methanosarcinales archaeon | reverse complement strand
GATTGTCCAGTGCTCCTCGCTTACGGATCGATGCACAGATCAATACATATCTTTAAAAATGAAGGATACGAAAGATGGCTATGCGTAAAAGCAAGGTGAAGGAAGAGGTGCTTTCTGCGCTGACACCCGTATTCGGGGAGAAAGTGCGAAAGACAGTCGATGAGTTCTATTCTGAGAAAGAGGAGAAAGCGCTCTATGATGTGGCATTCACGATGCTTGCGCAGTTCGCAGGGCCTATGCAGGCGAGGCTCAAGCTCGAGAAGGCCAAGGCAGCGATGAAGCACTAGCGCTAGCGGTTCGCGAGATACCACGGGACAAGCTGTGTCGCCGCTCCGATAAGAACAAGGATGTATTCTCTCTGGGCTATCCCGAACATGAATATGAACAGGAAAAGATAGAGCGAGAGCACTTTCCCTTCTTTATCTCTCCTCGGAAGGCTCTTGCCTCCAGTCAGGATGATGAAGAGCCCGACAGCGAGAAGGGTTATCAAAAACCAAGACGTGAAGTTGCCGAAAGGGATGCCTCCGACACTCGGGAATGCGCTTCCTCCTCCGACCCAGGTCCAGAAGCCGAGGCGTGTCGCCAAGGGATCGAATGAGACATCCCACGCTGTCGTGATAATGGCTGTGAAGACCGCTACGAGATAAGGATATGCCTTTCTCTTCCTCAGCGGACCGAATGCCGCTGCCGCGACATATGTCGCAGTATAGATTATGAATGACCACATCAGTATCAGTGATATCGGGATCCCAAGAATATGCCAGGGCAGCGAATCGGAGTAGTAGTATGTCTCCCCTTCGAAGAGCAGCGGCTTCTCATCCATCGTGTAGAAGATCCCTTTCTCCGTCCCGCCGTACTCCGCGGAGAAGCTGACAAGAATCATTACTGCGAAGAATATCGCTGTCGCCTTCCATCCGATGTTCCGATACGCGTGCGCGAGCGCAGCGAGGAAGAAATAGATCGAGAACGAACCGATGATCCAGGAGGATTTCACAGCGGTGTTGAATCCAGGATAGAATGCCGCAAGGAACATGAATATCGCGACACCCAGGAATACTGCCAGCACAGCTCTCTTTATTTTCCGATCATCCATATCGAGAATGGCAACCATTTCTTTAAAAAACTATGGGCAGGAGAGCGGATTCTCGATATTCTCTCCGCAAGTAATCCTGTTCGATTCGACCCTGTATGAATTTATCGCGTTGTTATCTATCCTCGCCTTGCAGCAGATGTTGTTCGCGGAGTTTCTCGCAAGCTCATTGTAGCTCGCCTCAAGATCGCTTATCCTATCGCATTCCTTAGCCGCGTCCTGGGCCTCTTTCAGGTTCAGCATTATGCCGCTTCGCTGCTTTGTGAGCTCGGCGACCCTCGCCTCAAGCTCGGATGTGTCGCATCTTGATTCAGCCGGATCAAGCTTGCCAAGATCAGCTATCGCTGCATCCTTAAGCTTCGCACAGGATTCTATCTCGAGCCTCGCGCTTTCAAGCGCCATCTTATTCACCGAGAGCTGGTCATCGCAGGAGAGCTCTTCTCCGCTCGCCCCTTCCGCGATAACATTGCCTGTTATTCCCGGCCTGAAGATAAGGAACGATAGCATTCCGACGATGACTATGCCAAAGAGAATGTATGATTTCTTCATAGAAAAATCCCGCGAAGAGAATATTTAAATCTTGCTTTTTTGGAAAGAAAAAATAGAAAAATGAATGCTCGAGCCGGGACTTTCATCGAGCCAGTAGTCTGTGGTCTGTAGCCGGTAGTTTCCTACCCGCTATTGGCTACCGCCTACAGGCTCGAATTTGAACCCGGGTCGAAGCCTTACCCTGCCGCGGAAGCGGCTCGAGAGGGCTTCATGATTGGTTATCCAGCGAAGAGGAACTCCCCGCTACCGGACTACACTACTCGAGCATACCTTGTGGGGTTAGCCTCTTATTTTTAAATATATCTATATAAACCTTTAAATACTGCCTTTCCAGAGAATCCTCGATGAAGCATACTCCGAAAGTCACATACATCCTGATATCTCTTTTCCTTCTCTCGCAGCTGCTTGGGCTTCTCATAATATCGAGAAACATTGACATCCAGGAAACGAAGGACCCAAAGACCGGCGAGATACAGAGGAGCATAACGTATGCCGAGACCCCCTATCTTGAGACTGTGGAGACAGAGGATGAGTCATTCTCGTTCATCCCCATATTCATAGCGATAATAATCGGGACCATCTTCGGGCTCCTTATCGCGAAGTTCAGGAAGATAGGCCTCTGGAAGGTGTGGTTCTCCCTCGCTGTCCTTGTGACTCTCTATAAGTCATTCTCATCATTCGCTCCTGCTCTTGCCGCAGGCATCGCTGCAGCGGTCTTCGCTCTCTGGAAGATATACCGCCCGAATTTCATCGTGCATAATCTCACAGAGCTTTTCATCTATCCGGGGCTCGCAGCGATATTCGTCCCGATACTCAATGTTTTCTCAGCATCGGTGCTTCTCATCCTGATATCGATCTATGACGCATATGCGGTCTGGAAGTCGAAGCATATGATCGCTCTTGCGAAATTCCAGGCGAGCTCGATCTTCGCAGGACTCTCGCTCCATTACGACACCGCGAAGAATAAGGTGGTCAACATCAGAGGCGCGAAACTTCCGATCCCAAAACCGAAGATGGACAGCCAGAAGAGCACGATAAGAAGCGCGATCCTCGGCGGAGGGGATATGGCCTTCCCGCTCCTCTTCTCAGGCGCGGTGCTGAAAGGGCTTCTTCTCGAGACGACACTGGCATCGGCGCTCCTCAAGTCCGCGGCGATATCCATCTTCGCCGCAGCGGCGCTCTCGCTCCTTTTCCTTTTCGCGAAAAGGGAGAAATTCTATCCCGCGATGCCATTTCTTGCAGCAGGGTGCTTTATAGGGTATGGGTTAGTGCTTCTGCTGTGATTGGAGATTATTTTCATTCTTTTCTCGATAACAGCATTTGTTCTCTGAAGAAATCGCAGGCTTGAGGATACTGGTTCAGTTTAGCGAGGGTTTTTGAGTATTTTCGTTTAAGCTCTTTAGCTCTTTCCTGCGACATGCCTTTTGCTGTAGTGTAGCTTATCATTGGGTCGAGAATGGTTCTCTCTTTCTCACTTATGCCGTCGATGAAGAATCTTTCTGGCTCAGAATAAGTTTGCGTGCCTTTCTGCAGGCCAAAGACGGATGAGGAGACCAGATCAAGGTTCGATGCGTTCGCTTTGAGGAAATCGATGGTCTCGACGAATTCCGCCTCGGTCTCGCTTGGGAATCCGAATATGACGTAGGCGACATTCAGGATGCCGGCTTTTTTAGAATCACTAAGCACTCGAGCGATATCCCCTTTGTCAGTCTGCTTGCCCATCAGGCTCAGCACACGGTCATTGCCTGATTCCACGCCCCAAAGCACAACCTTCAGACCGGATTCCGAAAGCTCCCTTAGTGTCTCATAATCGAGATCTTTGGTCGGCCGCAGCTGGCACATCCATCGCGCACCATTGTCTTCCATCATTCTTGCGATCCGGAGAAGCCGTTGCTTGTGGATCATGTCGTCGATGATGAAGAAATTTTTGGCTTTTGACATCTTGATGGTCCTCTCTACCGACTCAAGCGGCAGTTCATAGTATTTCTTCTGACCGTGATGGTCGCAGAAAGCGCATTTTTGATAGTAGCAGCTGTGCGAGGTCTTTATCGGAAGGACCGGCTCAAGGAGGAAATAATTCTCGCTATCGAATATCGAGAAGTCGATAAAATCCTCATCTTTAGCGTCAGCTCTGCGGAATTTCGGTTCAATGAACAAAAGTACTTCTTCAAAATCATCCGTCGCCAAATCAGCGCTTCTCAAAAGAAATTCGCTCTTTCCTGGACCTCCTATGACCGTTCTGATGCCTCTTTTCTTCAGCTCCATCATCAAGGCGTACGCATAGAACGCTTGGCTCGAGTACACGATGCTAAAAACTACGACATCGGGCCTTTGTTCGAGCATCTCTCCTAACATCTCATCGAAGAATTGTGGCCGGCCGCCGCGGATGACTTCTTTGTTGTTCCTCGAATAGACTCCTTTTGCCTCCTCAAGAAAATCTTTCGCGCACCTATCGAACCCTTCGATGCTTCGGAAACTCTGGCTGAATTTTTGGAATCTTCTCTTATGGAACGCGATATTAAGATCCATTGCGTAAAGCTCATGCTCCTTGCCAAGATTTTTCTTTAAGAAAGAATTCAAATGGGCCAAAGAGTAAGGCGGGGTCGCGGGGGTCGCAAAAGGCGGGTAGACCAAAAGAACTCTCATCCTGAAGCATCAGCCCTGGCGGGTCAGATCCTCAATGATTTTCATCACATCAAACATCAGTTTCTCATTCATAGAATTCGCCATCACCTGGAGGCCTACAGGGACATCCTCGACTTTCCCGAGAGGGACAACGCCTGCGCATATCCCTGCGAGATTCGCGGGTATCGTGAATGCGTCATACGCGTACATCTCTTTCGGAGTGAGCTTATGCCCGATGATGTGCGGCAGCTTCGGCACAGTCGGCGAGATGATTATATCCACTTTCCCGAAAGCGTCGTGGAAATCCTTCGCTATCAGCCTTTTCACAGAGAGCGCCTTCCTGTAATAAGTCCCTTCGTATTCGGCCTTCGATATCTCCTGCCCGCCAAGGATCCTCCGCAAGACCTCCTCGCCGCAGCTCTCCTCTATCTTCCTGCCGTATCTTCTTCCGTCGAACTTCCTCGTTCCAGAATAGAACTCCACATAGACTAAAGGATAGTATGTCTGTATGGCGAGATCGACATATCTTAAGTCGATGAACTTTATCTCTGACCCGCTCGCTTTCGCGATCCTCTCGGCAGCCTCTTTCACCTTGTTGTAGATCCGCGGATCGCACATCCTCTCGAACTCATTCACGAGTCCGATCCTGATGTTCTTCCTCTCGGAGAAATTAGAATACATCTCAACATCCTTGCTGTATGTAGTCGGGTCATTCTTAGAGTGCCCAGATATCACCTCAGTCATGAGCGCGGAGGCAAAGACATCCTTCGAGAGAGGCCCTATCTGATCAAGGCTCATCGAGAGATCGATGAGGCCGTATCTCGATACCCTTCCGTACGATGGCTTCACTCCGACGACGCCGCAGTGGCTCGCGGGGCACCTTATCGAGCCTCCTGTGTCAGAGCCAAGAGCGATGTCGCAGAATCCTGCGGCGATAGCCGCGGCGCTTCCGGAACTTGAGCCTCCAGGGACCCTTCCCGGAGCGGCTGGATTGTCTGTCGGCCCAAAAGCAGACGATTCTCCTGATGAGCCACTTGCGAACTCATCCATATTGGTAATCCCGATTATTATGCCGTCTTCCTTCCTTATCCTCTCGATGACATCCGCATCGTATGTCCCAAGATAGTCTTTAAGCGTATTCGATGCGGAGGTGATGGGAAGCCCGACGACATTTATGTTCGCCTTGATCGCTATTCCGAGGCCCGCGAGCCTGCCGGCTTTGCCTTCCGAGAGCTTCCTGTCTGTCTCCTTGGCCTGCGCTATCGCCTCATCCTTCGCGACATAGAGGAATGAGTTCCATCGCTTATCCTCGTTCTCTATCTTCTCGAGAAACAGCCTGATGTTATCCTCGCAAGAGAGCTTACCTGACCTTATCAGCTCAAGCTTCTCTTCGACACCAGTCATTTTTTCCCTTCTCACTCTTCGAAATTCTTCTTGATTATCCCTGTCGCTGTCTTTATAGCGAGATATGTCCCTGCGACGACTATTATCGGGATCCAGCTTCCTATTATCGCGGCAGATACTCCTGCGGCGACAACAAGAGCAGTGTCTCCGTCGGTAAGGAGCGCGACCAGCTTCTGGGTGAAGGAAGTCGGGTTCTTCGAGGCATTGGTCTCAAGGGCGATCCTGCCTTCCTGGAAGACCCTTATCCATCCAGTCTTCTCGGAGACAAGTATGGCCACTGCCTCAGGGACCTCCGATGTGAGTCCTGCGGCAGCCGCATGGCGCGTGCCGAATCCCGGAAGCGAGATCGATTTTTTTATCCTCGCTCCCATCGCGAAGAGCTCGCCGTCGTCCGAGACGAGAAAAGCCCCGTCGAGTTCGGCGAGCCGCACAAGTATCTCGTGCATCCCGTGCTCGGATATCGAGTGGCGGGAGAGGACCTGCGGGAAGAGGAGCTCGTATTTGCTTTTCAGCTTCTCCTTCGGCGCCATTATGAACATGCTTCCTTCCTTCTTGTAGGCGATATCCTTCGCTATGTCCATTATCCGGTTGTATGTCTCTTTCTTGCCTATTCTCTTCATGATCACCACTTCTTCTTCTCTGCGACTATGAAATCGTCGTTCTTCTTCAGGGCATTCCTAAACATCCTCTCCCGGAATCCTTTCTCATCCCGGTGAGGCAGCTTTCCCCTCACATTCTCCTCTCTCTCCTCGCCGAACTCCGAGATATGTTCCGCGCGGTCAAGAGCAGAGACGAACTCATCCATTATCTTCTTCGCCCCTTCCCTTATCTTTATCTCATCCATCATATCTTCCCTTTCAGCTTGAGCTCAAGGGCGAGATCCTCGAGCTTCTTCAAGTCGTATTTGATAGAATCGTATTTCTTCCGAAGCTCTCCGTTGCCGAAATCGAATTTCATGAGCTCCCCGTATAGCTCAGAGACGAAATCCTTAAGCTCGATAGTCAGGCCGTAGTCCTCCTTTATCGCTGCGTTGATCGCTCTTCTCACCAGCTCTCCTGTGAGGTCGCAGAGGCCAAGAAGGTATAGCTCGGCATCCTCGCCTATCTCGGATGAGGAAGGTATCCTCTTATCCTTCATCAGCGAATAGAATGCCACTGCCTCGACATACTCCTGGACCGTTATCTTGTATGTCCCCGAGTATCTCAGCTTCTCGTGGCCCTTTACCATCTCCTGGAAGGAATTCATCTCCTTATCCATCCTGCCGATGGACTCAGTGGCAGAAGCCAGCTCGTTTCTGTGGACAGAGTATATGGCTTCTTTAGAGAGCTTGAGTATGTCTCTCGATTTCTTTATCAGGATCTCGCGTTGGGCATCGTGCTTCTCGAGCTCTTGGCTCATCTTCAGAAAATCATTCTTGTCTATCATCATCCTGGCAAATCCCTCTTATTTTATAAAGCTTATTGTGGTCACCATATATAAACCTTTAAAAAGAGTGCCAGGTTCCTAAAAAACCATGGAGTATACTTATGAGCTTAGGATACCGAAAGACAGGGTAGCGGTACTCATCGGGATAAAAGGCGAGAACAAGAAGCGCCTTGAGGAGGAGACCCATTGCCGGCTGGACATAGATTCGAAAGAGGGAGATGTCATAATCACAGGGGAGGATACGATAAGCATGCTCTCCGCGCGCGAGATAATAAAGGCGATAGGGAGGGGATTCAATCCTGATATCGCTTTTCTGCTTCTTAAGTCGAACTATATGTTCGAGATGCTCAACATCCACGACTACGCCGGAAAATCGAAGAAGAATGAGCTACGGATGAAGGGCCGCGTCATCGGGGCCGAGGGCAAGAGCAGGAAGGTCATCGAGGACCTGACTGAGGTCAACATATCTGTCTATGGGAAGACCATAGGCCTCATCGGAGAGCCTGAGCGGATAAGCGTCGCGAGAAAAGCGATAGAATCGATACTTGGCGGAAGCCCGCACAGCAATGTCTACGCCTGGCTCGAGAAGCAGCAGAAGCTCCTTAAGCAGAGAGAGATGCTGTAGCGCAAAACAGCTTCGCTGTTTTGCCTACCCCATAGGCCTTCTCGCTTCGCTCGAAGACCTCATACTCAAATCGCTTCGCAATCTGGATCAGCGACGATTGTTTCTGAATCTGAATATTTTCTTCTCGAAATCGATTATCTTATCTCCGTAGAATCTTATCCCTTCTCTCTTCAGCAGCTCTTTCTTCTCGCAGACCTTCTTTCCGCATTTATGCCCGCAGAAGCCGCCGATTCCGCCGTCGCTTCGCACTACTCTGTGGCAAGGAGTCTTGCCGCCGTCGAGGAATCCTTCTCCATTCTTCGAAAGAATGTTGCCGATCGCGCGGTAAGCCTTCGAGTCGAGAGCAAGAGCGATCTCGCGATAAGTGGTGACTTTGCCTCGCGGAATCTTTCTCACCAAAGAGAATACTTCTTTTTTGAGGGTTGTCATTTTATCTTATCAACTATCAATCTGAACCAAGGAGTGTATTTCTTCGGATTCTTCTCGATGTCCTTCTTCAGTTCGTCGATTGTGACCCATTTGTAATCCTCTACCTCTTCTGGATTGCTTTTTGGCTCTCCATCGTACTCTCCGATGAACACGTGGTCTATCTCGTGCTCGGTGAGGCCATTCTCGAACTCCGCTTTGTAAGCGATGGTGAACTCTTCTTTAAGATCTGTGTCGAACCCCATCTCCTCGACCAACCGGCGGTGGATAGCATCTTTGAGGTCTTCACCTTTTCTTGGGTGGCTGCAGCAGGCATTAGTCCAGAGCCCGCCGCAGTGGTATTTGTCAGAAGCCCGCTTCTGCAATAACATCCTCCCTTCTTTGTCAAAAATCAGTATCGAGAAAGCGCGGTGAAGAAGGCCTTTTTGATGAGCCCCCATCTTCTCAGCACTGCCGATCTCGTTATCTTCTTCATCGACGAGGATTATCCGCTCTTCCATCAGGCCATAAAAGCAGCTTTTTTTAAAAAAGTTGCGAATCGGTTTCGCTAACATCAAGGGACAAGATTAATTTTATATAATCAGGGGCTACGGGAAAAACCATGCCTGACTACAACTTCCTGCGGGGAAAATTCATCTCCTTGGAAAGCGGAGAGGGTGGGGGCAAAGGAAAGCAGATAGAACTTCTGAAAAAATATCTTGTAGCGCAGGGACTTGATGTCCTTCTCACAAGAGAGCCTGGTGGCACGCCTATTGCAGAAGACATAAGAACTATTCTGAAGCACGAGGACAATCGCGCGATGAGTACTCACACTGAATTATTCCTTTTCCAGGGTGCGAGAGTCGAGATACTGAAAGATGTGATCGTTCCTGCAATGAAAGAGGGAAAGGTAGTCCTCTCGGACAGATTCTCTGACGCGACAAAGGTATACCAGGGCCACGCAGGCAAGATACCTCAAAAGATAGTGGATGCGATGGTGAATATGGCGATCACTCACGAAGGAAGAAGAATTGTTCCGGACCTCACGTTCTTGCTCGATATCGATACTGAATCAGGGCTGAGCAGGGCCAACAGGCGAGACTCTGCCATCGCAGCCACAGATACTCGCTTCGAGCAGAAAGGACTCGACTTCCACAGAAGAGTGAGGGAAGGATGTCTCCTGCTGGCGAAAAAAGAGCCATTGAGATTCAGAGTGATAGATGCGATGGGTTCTCCTGAGGAAGTCCATTCAAGGATAAGGGAGAGTCTCGATGACTATTTGATGAATCCAAGGCCATTGTCAAAATATCTTCTTCAGTCCTTCTATCGAATCTGTCCATAATACTCCTTCCTTCGGGCAGTCATTTATCCCGACGAAGAATATCCCTGCATTGAGCGCTGCGTCCCTGTCGCTTGCCAGATCGCCGACATACGCGACTTCCTCTTTCTTCAGCTTGAAGTGCGCAAGTATCCTGTCGAAGACGCGGCCATCAGGCTTGAAATGGACTGAGTCTTCCCTTCCCTGGATATATGCGAAGTAGTGCGAGAGTTTGTGATGGTCAAGCACATCTTTCAATTTCCCATTTTCTTTCGAAGAAAGAATGCCAAGAGAATATTTCCCTCCTAGATAATCAAGAATCTCTTCTGTATTCGGAAAAGGCTTGAATTCCCCAGGATCATAGAGAGCGAAGCTCGTTTCCTTGTATTTCTTCACAGAGACTCCTGGGTAGAGCTTCTCTATGAATTCGTTGTAAGGCAGACCATAGTATTTGAAATACTTTTCCTTAGATACTGGTTTTAATCCTAGTTTCTTCGCTGTCGTTGTATCTATATGAAGATGCGCCCTCTTCGAATCGACTAGCGTGTCGTCGAAGTCGAAGATGATGAGCTTTATCATATCGCAGTATCTCCAGATGCAATATTTATATTTTGCGATGCGTTAAATATATAAATAAGTGCGGGGGCGTCTGGATTGAATGGTGGAGAAACAGAGGAAGATCCAAGAGAAGAGCATCGCCGAGAGGATGGGTGAGAAGCAGCAGGCCATCTCTGTCGCCGAATTCTTCGAGAAGAACCGCCACCTGCTCGGTTTCGATAATAAGCGAAAGGCATTGATGACAACGATTAAAGAGGCTGTCGATAATGCTCTTGACGCCTGCGAAGAAGCCCGCATCCTGCCTGAGATAACTGTCGAGATAATCGACATGCAGAATGACCGCTTCCGGATCGTCGTCGAGGATAATGGTCCAGGCATCGTCAAGAAGCAGATACCTAACATATTCGCGAAACTTCTCTACGGCTCAAAGTTCCACACGATGAAACAGCAGCGCGGACAGCAGGGAATAGGGATCTCCGCTGCCGCTCTCTACGGACAGCTCACCACAGGGCGGCCGATAAGGATAACATCGAGGATAGGGAAGGATGAGCCAGCGCACTATTTCGAGCTTCACATCGACACAAAGACGAATAACCCTGATATCCAGAAGGATGAAGTCGTCGAGTGGCATAAAGAAAGGGGAACGAGAATCGAGCTTGACCTTGAGGGCAGCTACCAGAAAGGCGGGACATCGATCGACGAGTACTTGAAAGAGACTGCGATTGTCAATCCTCACTCGACCATAATCTACACGAATCCGAAAGCAGAGCAGATAATATTCCCGAGGGCCACACAAGAGCTTCCGAAGGAGGCGAAGGAGATAAAGCCGCATCCGTACGGAGTCGAGCTAGGGATGCTCCTTAAGATGGCGCGCAATTCCGAATCGAGGACTATGTCCTCATTCCTCCAGAACGATTTCTCGCGCGTCGGCGCGCAGACAGCGAAGGAGATACTCGAGAAGGCGGGAATAGTCCCGAACCACAAGCCAGGCGATCTTGAGATGCAGCAGGCAGACAGATTGCTTCAGGCGATAAGGAATACGAAGATAATGGCTCCGCCGACAGACTGCATCTCGCCGATAGGCGCGGATACTCTCGAGAAGGGCCTGAAGAAAGAGGTCCAGGCAGAGTTCTACACATCAGTCACAAGAAGCCCTGACGTTTATCGTGGGAATCCGTTTGTCGTCGAGTGCTCGATAGCGTACGGCGGGAATCTTCCGAAGGAGGATTCAGTCAATATATTGCGTTTCGCGAACAGGGTCCCGCTCCTCTATCAGCCAGGAAGCTGCGCGATAACAAAATCGATTCAGCAGACGAACTGGAGATCATACGGCCTTTCGCAAAGCTCTGGCTCATTGCCTCAGGGCCCGGCTGTGATAATGGTGCACGTCGCATCAGTATGGCCGCCTTTCACATCGGAGGCGAAAGAGGCGATAGCCCACTATCCTGAGATAATAAAAGAGATAAAGCTCGCGCTCCAAGAATGCGGACGAAAGCTCGGCACATATGTCAACAAGAAGAAGAAGGTCGGAGCCCAGCTCGAGCGCGCGAACTTGTTTGTGAAATACATCCCCGAGGTCGCGGACTCGATAGCGGCTCTCTCCGGAACGAAGAAGGAGCTGCTCATCGAGGAGCTCGAGAAGATGACGAAGAAAGAGGAGATACAAAAAGAGATATCCGGCGCGAAGAACACCGACTATGAGCAAAATGATGGCCCAAGGCTTAAACTCAAGAAAAGCTATGAGGATGATGATGAAGAATCAGATGATGATTCGAAAAGCAGCGATGATGAGGAATAGATAAGGAATAGATAAGGATTCAAGATGGCGAACAAGGAAACTATCAGGGAGCTAGAGAATATCGGCAAGAAGCTCGCCGATGACATCAAGAAGGGAGAGAATCCCTCGCTCGATGTCCAGGTAAGGAGCCTATCCAATGTCGAGTTCGACAAGGGAGCGAAGATACTCTCTCTCGGAGACAAGACGTCGAAGAGATTCTTCTTCAATGTGGGCCATATCCGAAAATTCGTCCAGACCCTCGAGGTCGCGAAGATATCGCACCAGCTTCTTGGCATAGACAAGCACGCATCTCTGAGGGACGTATTCTATATGGCGAAAAGGACGATTCCTAACTCGAAGACCAACATCGTCGATGAGCAGAAGGAGTCTGACAAGGCGATAGAGGATCTCGAGCTGATACTTGGCTATTCCCGGGAGAATCTCAATATCAATGCGAACAAGATGGGCTCTGTCGCAGGGAAGGTCATCATCGAGGATAAGGGCGATCTCATCGACTGGTCGAGGCTCGGAAGCGGAGGCTGGTCGATCCCATCGAATGTCGAGGAGATAAAGTTCAAGAAAGTCACCGGAAAATACATAATCTATATGGAGAAGGCAGCGGTCTGGGAGAGACTGCACGAAGATAAATACTGGGATAAGCAGGACTGCATAATAATGTGCTCGCAGGGCCAGACCACAAGAGGCATCAGGAGACTGTTGCAGAGACTGCATTCGGAGCACAAGCTGCCAATCTATGTCCTCGCGGACTTCGATCCTTGGGGATTCTACATCTACTCGGTCCTCAAGTTCGGCTCGATATCGCTCGCCCATATGGCTGAGGAACTCGCCATCCCTGACGCGAAGTTCCTCGGGATAACTGCTGATGACATAGAGAACTACGGACTGAAGAAGCACTTTATCAAGTTCGAGCCGACAGACGTCTCGCGCCTAAAGCAGATCTCCGAATACAAATGGTTCAAGGACAATAAGGCCTGGCAGAGGCAGTTCAAGATGATGAAGGGCTTCAGCGCGAAAGCGGAGATCCAGGCGATGAGCGCCCGCGGGATCACTTTCATCTCCGAGACCTATCTTCCAGAGAAGATCAAGAAGAAGGACTGGCTGGATTAGATCTCCTTTTTTCTCATTATCGGGAATAATTCATATTCCTGCGAGTCGTAAAGGATGTTCCACGACTTAAGGAATGTATCGAAATCACCTTTCCGCTCCATCGGGACTAAAGCCACGCTTCTTGCAATTATCTTCGCATCAGTGTTTTTTAAGAAATTCTTCATTCCCCTCTCGAACTGCACTTTCTTGACCGCGCTTAGTTTAGTGAGGGAGAATCGATAGAGCACGACGGGTTCTAGTCCGTACAGCTCGAAAAGAAACTTCTTCTTTCTCACGCTGTAGCCCTCACGGATGAGGATGGCCCAAAGCGGGTCGTATATCGAGTCCACGACCTGTACATCGGCTTTCGCTTCTGCGGAGCGCACAGCTTCTTTTATCTTTCTCGCGTCTGCGCCGGGCCTAAGCATCAATGCTATGTCCAGGTCTTTCGCATCCATGCTGTCTTTGGCTACCGAGCCGAAGATGATGAGATCATCTATCGTCTCGTGCTTACTCAATAATCTTTCGAGCTTCTTCTGGTAGCCTTGAAGCTTCCTTGATCTTTCTGATGGCATCCTTTATCTCCTTGCAGCTCTCTTCTAGCGCTGGCTTAGTGTATGTGTCTTGGTATTTGCCGAATACCTCATCGACTGTGCCGTAGATGTCGTTGAAATATTCCTCAAGAATCCTGAATCTTTCCGTATGATTCTTCGGAAGCCGCTTTAGCTTCTCGTAGATCACAAAATCGCACAGCGCGAACATAGCTTTTGAGAAAAGTATCGTCGCGTTCCTGTACCGCTCTTTCTTGGCTTCGTCTTTTCCGCCTTCATACTCTTCTATGAATGTCCTGATGAGGTCTTCCATGACTTTATTTTGGCTCAGTTATTTATAAATATTCTGTTTTTTATTAACAAAAATGGCATTATTTCTTATTTTTTGCTAATAGAAAACATTTTGTTTTTAGTTAACAAAAAAAGACAAAAATAGATTATTTGTTAATTAATAACAAAGAACGAATCCAAAGCGAAAGCGCAAAATCCGGGCGATGAGCGCCCGCGGAATCACTTTCATCTCAAAGACATATCTTCCAGAGAAGATCAAGAAGAAGGACTGGCTGGATTAGCTCTTGTTTAGATTCTCTTCGATGATTTTCTGCTCTTCTTTAGTTATTCCATAGAGCTTGTAGACTTCCTGATCGATTCTTTCTTCATACGCATTTATTTGTTTATTGAATATCTCTTTCTCACTATCAAGTTTCACATCCTGTTTCTTTTTTGTCAGTTCTCTTATTGCATCCACTAATCTTATTATTTCTTGCTCTTCTTTGTCATTTCCTGGCTTGCAAATTGGAATATCAAGAAGCGGCGCTTTATCTATCTGCAATTGTTCGCCCTGTCTCTTTCCCCTGTGTTTCAGCCAAAAGAAAACTAAAATTGAATTAAGTAACCCAGTCAAATATTTCAAGTTCATATCTGAAGGTTTTAATACAAAATAGGTCTGTGAAACATAGCAAGGAAAATCAGCATAAGTAAAATATGGTTTTGGAGTTTTTCTTAAAGAAATTATTTTTGCTCCTTCAAAAAATCTCTGCTCTCTTGCCCTGTGAAGTCCATATGGGCCAAAATCCGAAGTAATTATTTTTTTGAATCTATCTAAGTGCTCTTTTATGTTTGGGTAATCCTTGATGTTTTTTCTAACTTCCATTCCAGAATAAATAACCCAAAGATGATTTTTTGAATTTCCGTAATATCTAAATAATTCTTCCGTCGTATAAAATGGCTTAATCATCTCTTTTTCTTTTTGCGTGAATTTAATTTTTTGATATTCAGATCGAGATAAATTAAATATGCCTTCTCCTTTTTTAATTGATTCGTCTTTAAGCACTTCTAAATGTCTGTCACTAACAAAATCCTGATGAACATCTATTCCAGTAGATACATCCTCATCTTTAAACAGATATGTTCCATTTTCTCTTATTTTCTCCAAGACATTGCTGACTTGTGATGTCGTGAATGTAATTATGGCGTCACTAAGATTTACCGGATTTAATTTAACTTTGAATTTTTCAATATGCTTTCCATCTTTGCCTGTTACGAGATAGTTTCTTAATTGCTCTTTAGATATGTTTTTGTCAATTATTTTGTGATAATCCATTGAATAGATTTTTGATGTCTTCACTTTCTCTAAAACAAAAACCATCGTTTGTATGTCTGCGTCTTTAAAAACTTTAAAATCATTAAAATCAAAGAAACTCAATATTTTAGAATCTGAGACTATTTTATTTCTTAATATTTTGGCTCCACCATTAGTTATCCAGTTATTTGGTGCAATAAAACTATGCAATCCACCCTCTTTTAACAGATCAATGGAGTGACAAGTGAAAAAGTACCAGAAATCCATCTTTCCCTGATAGTATTTGCTTAGACTAGAATTTTTGACTGGTTCAAAAATTTCATTATTGGTGTATTCTTTCACATAGGGAGGATTCCCGATGATGGCATCAAAACCTTTTTCTCCCTTCACTATATGCCCGAATCCCTTTTCATAGTTGTCCCAATCAAGAGGATTTATTTTCAGAACATCTTCTGAATTTTCCGTAAGCGTTGTTTGCTTGAAGTAAGACGAATCTACAAGAGAATTGCCACAGCGAATATTCTTGTCGATGTTCGGCAACACTCTTTCCTGGAATAGCTTTAGTTGTTGCTCTACTTGCTCTTTTGTTTCATTCTCCAATACTTTCAAAAGTAAACTTAATTTAGTTATTTCTACGGCCTGAGAATCAATATCCACTCCAAAAATATTATTTACAAGTATTTTCTTTCTTATGTCTGTGGTGAGGTGGTAATGTCCTTCGCTTATCTGAAAAATTTCTTTTTTATATTTTTTAGGATTTTTTGAATAGTATTCCAAGTGATATTCCAAAATATGAGAGTATGCTCTTACTAAAAATGTTCCAGAGCCACAGGCAGGGTCTAATATTCTCACTTTTTCGATTTCTTTTGGAGTTTTGCCTTTAATTATGGCTCCGACAGTATTTTCAATAATGTAATCTACAACATATGAGGGAGTATAGTAAACTCCGCCTGCTTTTCTGACTTCAGGCTTTTCTTCCACCCTTGCCTGATGAGATGGAGTTAGCCTTATTGTTTTTCCAAGAAACCTCTCATAAGCGCTTCCTAAAATCTCAATTGGCAAAATTGAAAAGTTATAAGGACATTTTGGATAATAAAGGTCCACTATGATTTCTCTTAGAATGTCGTCATCGATTTTTAAGCTTGACGTCAGATTATCTTTTTTAAAGTCAAATATTCCGCTATTGTACCTATCATCAGATTTTTTAAAATGAATATGTTGTGTTGCACAATTAATCTTCAACGATTATGATGTATGCTCTTTTTCC
>CAYNNM010000002.1:0-25427 GCA_964398575.1 uncultured Methanosarcinales archaeon | reverse complement strand
AAAAAGAGCATACATCATAATCGTTGAAGATTAATTGTGCAACACAACAAAAAAACCATCCAAAACATACTGTTGCTCCTGGCAGCATTCATGCTCAGCGTATTTTTCATAGAGGTCGCCTTGCGCACAATTCACCCAAACAAGCCGCTCGATCTTGAAAAGTGGGCGCCAACAAATGATTCCCGTAACTACGAGAATCGCGCCAATTCAGCATATTATGTGAATGGAATATCTTACTCGATAAATGGCGATGGCATTCGCGCAGAAAAGAACTACTCTTTTGAAAAAAACATAACGCGGCTGGCGATCCTCGGAGATTCTGTCGCATTCGGGCTTGGAGTTCCTTTCGAGAAGACTTTCGGAAATCTGCTGCAAGAGCGATTCGGGAATCAGATGGAGGTAATCAACTTCGCTGTTCCAGGATACGGAACTTTCGCCGAGAAGGAGACTCTCCTCAGGAAGTCTCTGAATTACGACCCAGATGCGGTCTTATTGGCTTTCGTGATGAACGATATCGAGCCTAGCTGGATTCCATTTGTCGATGGCTCAGTTGCCGATCAGCCCTGCATTCTGCCGATTTTGAATGCCAAAGTCTCCTGCAGGGCAAAGAATGCCTTAAGGAAGATAAGGACCATCGATTTCTTCTATTCGGGATTCGCAAGCATCTTTAGCGACCAGACTCAAGATTACTATTCTATTTCTTGGGGTTCTCCCGAATTATACAGGAAAAATATCGAAGAGCCTCTTTCGGAATTTAAGGAAATCTGCGATTCGAATGGCATCGAATGCGCAGTGGTGATATTTCCGCTTCTCGATTTTAATTCCACTCATTATGGGTGGAAGCCGCAAGAAGACAAATTGATAAATTTGCTCAAGGAACTGAATATCAGCCATCTCTCTCTGACACAAACTTTCCAAAAAGAAGTTCCAAAGAATCTCGGAGCAACAGAGAACGACATACTTCATCCGAATGAACTCGGAAACAGGTTTGCTGAGGAAGAGATATTCGATTTTCTAACGAAGAAACCTTTTTATAAGAGACTTGAACCCTGAATATATGCTAATCGGAGTTGTCGGAAAGCCTAATTGCGGGAAGAGCACATTCTTCAAGAGCCTGACTCTTGCGGACATCCTGATAGCGAATTACCCTTTCGCGACAATCGAACCGAACAAAGGATTCGGACACGTCAGGATGGATTGCGTCGATACTTTCTTCAACGCGCAGTGCAACCCTCGCTTCGGGACTTGCGTGAACCACCAGCGATTCGTTCCTGTAGAAGTCATCGATGTCGCAGGTCTTGTTCCCGGCGCTTACGAAGGTAAAGGTATGGGTAATCAGTTCCTCGACGATCTTCGCCAGGCCGATGTTCTTGTGCACGTCATCGATTGCAGCGGCGGAACAAATGAGCGCGGAGAGCCGATAGAAGCAGGGACTTACGATCCGGCGAACGACATCAAGTTCCTCGAGACAGAACTCGACATGTGGTATCTTGGGATCCTGAAGAAAGGCTGGGATAAGTTCGCTCGAACCGCCATGATGGAGCACGCGCAAGTGCACAAGGCACTCGCGAAGCAGCTCTCAGGGCTCGGTGTCGATGAGGACATGGTCAAGGAGACGATAGCCCGCCTCTCGCTGCCTGCAAAACTCACCGATTGGTCAGAGGAGAACCTTATGGCTATAGCGACAGATCTTCGCAGGAAGACAAAGCCGATGATAATCGCCGCGAACAAGATTGATGTCGGTGTCGCCGCAGCGAATCTTGAGAGGATAAAGAAGGAATTCCCCGAATACACGATTATCGGCTGCTCAGCAGAATCCGAGCTCGCGCTTAAGGAGGCGAGCAAGCACGGCCTGATAACTTATGTTCCCGGAGACACTGATTTCACAGAGGTTCCGGGGAAACTGAATGAGAAGCAGAGAGCAGCGCTTAACTTCATCAAGGAGAATGTCCTCAAGAGATACGGAGGGACAGGAGTCCAGAAAATAATCAACTTCGCAGTCTTCAATCTCTTAAAATACATCGCGATCTACCCTGGCGGCGTGAACAAGCTTGCCGACTCGAACGGCAATGTGCTGCCTGACTGCTTCCTTATGCCGCCTGGCTCGACAGCGCTTGACTTCGCATACAAGCTGCACACTGATTTCGGAAAGAACTTCATCAAAGCGATAGATGTCAAGAAGAAGATGCCAGTTGGCAAGGATCACAAATTACATCATCTTGATGTGGTGGAGATACATTCGAATAAGTGAGACTCACTTCTTTTTCTTCGCTGATTTCTTCTCTTTGGTTTTCTTTGTTTCTCTCTTATCTATCTTCTCGCCAAACAGCGACACGAGGTCGATTATGTACTTGCCGTCCCCGACGCGGTAGATGAGCGGATCCTTCTTGAACAAGTGGACGAGGTCGATCTCGAACTTGCCGGGCTCAAGCACCCTGATGGACTCGATATCGAGAATGACCGGTTTTTCCTTCTCCTCTTCACCGATTATCTCGTAGACATCCTCCTCTATCTCTTTCTTCTCATCGCGGGTGAGCTCTGCAGTCATCTCCTTCACTTTCTCAAGAGCGTCCTTCCGGACATAGAAGAAGAGCTTCGCCCCGCAGCTGCAGCCCCTGAGGATGGCATCTGACCCATCATCGTAGAATTTGTTGCAGCGTACGCATTGGTGTGGCATATCCTTCTCCTGTTCGCGCTCTTTAAAAGTTTTGCCATTCACAATCTTTTTAAAATAAAGCCCAGTCAACAGACTATGCTCAAGTGCGACTTCCATATCCACACAAGAGAGGATCCGAAGGACAGGAACACGATAGATTATGGTGCGAAGGAACTCATCGATTTCGCTGCGGAAAAAGGATTCGATGTCCTCTCGATAACTCTGCACGGGAAGCTGTTCTGGAACGAGAGATTGGATTCATACGCGAGGAAGAAGAAGATACTTCTGATCCCCGGGATCGAAGCGAGGATAGATGACCAGGATGTCCTTATCTTATTGAAGAGGCCTGATCCGTCGATAGAGCAAATAGCGTCATTCGAAGAGCTGAAAAGATACGCCAAGAAGAACAGAAGGACGACGATAGTGATAATGCCGCATCTCTTCTACCCGAAATATTTCCCGAGAGGATTTTTCCGCTTCTTCTCGCTTATCTTCGGAAAAGATAAGGATTACTCGTTTGCCGATGCCTTTGAGTTCACCCACTTCTACACAAGATGGCTGAACCCGAACAGAAAGGCAGTCTCTCTCGCGAAATCGCTTCGAAAACCCATCGTCGGCAATTCCGATGCCCATCGCCTGTGGCAGATGGATAGGACATATTCGCTTATCGACTCGAAGAAAGACGTGGATTCTGTCTTCTCCGCTATAAAGGGCGGCAAGGTCTCAGTGGTGACTGAGCCATTCTTCTGGAGAACCCTTCTTTATCTTGTCCGCCCGAAGAAAGTCATATCTGACCTCTCTTATAAGAAAGGTTTATAAAAAGATTTTCCAATCTGATTCAGATGGCGGAAATGTCGAATGCGATAGGCGCAGTAAGCATAAAGTATCTCGATGTCTTCAATATGAAGGAGCTCTACAACTATGTCCGGGATTGGCTTATCGAGAAAGGCTACGTTACTGACGGGGACTCTGACAAGTGGATGGAGGAGTATTATTATGAGAACATAAGCCAGACCTCCGGGAAAGAGATGGTCATCTATTGGCGGACCTCGAAGGGAAGCGATAGCCCTTTTGTGAAGTATCACCTCCACATCGATTTCCGAGTCCTCGCGATGAAGGATGTCGAGACGACATTCAAGGGCAAGAAGGTCAAGGCCCAGAAAGGCGAGGTAGAGATAATAATCAACGGATTTATGGAGAGGGATCCTGAGGATTCCTTCGGCAAGAGCCCATTCTCGAAGAGCAAGCTCCTCTCCGGAGCGGCCCTCGATTTCTTCAAGAAGAGGATATACAAGTCGAATCTTGAGGAGATAAAGAAGGAGTTCATAGATGACATAAAGGAGCTTCAGGAGAAGATAAAGAACTTCCTCGAGATGCCTTCTTCGATAGAATTCGAGCCTTTCCGGCCAAGACGCGGGCTATAATAATATTTATAAATGGCTCAAAATTCTTGAAATTTCAGTGATTTACGCCTCCGTAGCATAGGTAGCAGGTGAAAGGTCACCTGGCACCCTGTGGGCAAAGATAATCCCGACTCATGAATTCATCGGGATTATCAGACTTTCCTTCGGAAAGTTTCCTCGCTTCGCTCAAGCCCACAAAAGAAAATCACATTTATGCCTCCGTAGCATAGTAGCTATTGCGTGAGACTTGTAAGGCGAAAAGCCACAAGCAATCTCAAGGTCGTGGGTGCAACTCCCATCGGAGGCTTTCTTTTTTCTGTATGGCGAAACGGCGAGGCGACGCAGCCGTTCTTAAGACTTCTTCGTGGAAAGCCGAACGTGGAGGTTGTAAATGCCGACTTAGTAGGCATTACTTCACCCCATCGGAGGCTTGTTATCCCACTTCTTCAGAAACCTTTATATTAATCGTTGAAAAAACCAAGCGCAAGATGAAGGAAGAATACGAGAAACTGAGGAAAAAGCACTCCAAACTGCCTGATTTTGACAGATTGAACTCCTTTTTCGACATATTCGAGATAGAGCCGAATGAATTCTATCTTCGGAACATGAAGAAGAAGGTCGCTGAGAAGATCCTCGGCTACTGCGATGTCCTTGAAGGTGTTCTTCAGCCAGAGGCAGGAATCGCCGCGATGCACGAGTCGAAGTATGTGACTGAGAAGGAGCGCCAGGCAGCGATAGGGATCTATATGGCTTTCATGAAGATAAACCGCCTCGCGCTTGAGATGAGCGTGGAAGAGGATGATTCGGCGAATGCTGAATTCATAAGGAAGGCATTCGACGCATACTCTGAGAATAGAGATAAGCTGAAGGGAGTGATGTCCTTCCTCAAGGATACCTGGCAGAGAAACGATACTGCGAAGGCAGAGATAGAGTACCTAAGATGAAGCTTATTCTGATAGGGATACAGGGGAGCGGAAAAGGGACGCAGGCGAAGCTCCTCTCTGAGAGATTCAAGATACCTCATCTTTCTGTCGGCGAGATACTCCGCGAAGAGGTCGCGAGAAAGACGCATCTTGGCGAGAAGATATCCTCGATAATAGATAAGGGCGAGCTTGTCCCTGATGATCTCACTGTCGGGATAGTCGAGACAGAGATCCAGGGCAAGGTCGGATTCATACTCGATGGATTCCCTCGCAACCTGAACCAGGCAAGAAAGCTCGATGAATTCGTCAAGATAGATCATGTGATCCACATAACACTTACCGATGAGGAAGCGAGAAGAAGGATAGGCGGCCGCCTCGAATGCACGAAATGCGGAATGATATATTCCCTGAATTTCTACAAGAAGGACTCCTGCGAGAAATGCGGAGGGGCTCTTAAGCGGCGCGATGATGATAATGACGCCGCTGTCGAGAAAAGGATAAGGACATTCCACGAATCGACAAAGCCGCTGATTGAGTTCTACAGGCAGAAAGGGATCCTTCGCGAGATAGACGGGGCTCAACCGATAGAGAAAGTGCTCTCAGATATAGAGAAGGCGCTCAGATAACTGACACTCATCCCTTCTTCAGCTTATCCGCTATAGTCTCCTTCTTCGTTGTCCTAAGGAGTATCGCTCCGCTTGCGGCTATGAGGATGGCACTCATCGCTTCCCCCATCACAGTGCCCTCTCCTGTCGAGAAGAAGAACTGCGCGTGATACGAGTAGTACCAGAGCATCACTCCGAGTTTCACGCCTCCAAGAAGCACTGAGAAATGGCCGAGCTCATATGCGAGATAAGGCGCCAGTATCGCCGATGAGAGGATGGCCATGGCGGCGATTATGAAGACGAACTGCCAGATGGCCTCTGAGAGGACGCCGTTTCTATGCATCACTATCTCATTTATCTTCGTCCCAGCGATAAGAGACATGAGGACTATCGCGAGGATCATTATGAGAAATGCGAAATTAGTGTCCGAATCTATCTCTGCCATATGATATTTCTTCCTTCCCAGTTTAAAAATCTTACTCAAAAATGCTCTTGACAACCATCGTCGCATAGCTGCCCTTCGGAAGCGAGAAAGAGAGCACACATTTTCTCTTGCCGGAATTAAGCTCATCTTCCTTCCATTCGTAGGTGAGGTCAGCCACATCGGCCAGAAGCTCGCGCTCTCCCCCTTCGCTCGATAGCTCTTTGATACTTCTGATTATGAAGTCGCGCGAGGATATTTTCTCTTTCTTCAAGAGCCATTCGATTATTTTTCCCATCTCACCAGATAGCTCTGTTCCGAATCCGACGATCGGAACCGCTTCCTGCTTTATCTCTCCAGCGTCTTTTGGGAAGATGAATCTTCCTTGGGAGTATGCAACTTCTTTCAGGTTCTTCGCGGCTTTCTCTACAAGTATCGCAGCAGAATCATTCCATATCTTCGACTGCAGGGAGTGGACATACATCTTAAGGGTATTCTTCGGAATCTCCCGGAGAGCTCCGGCAAAGTCAGTCGGATTTTTTTTAAGATGCATGGCGAGACGCTTATCTTCGATCAGATCAGCCGCATCCTTCCATTTTCCCTTGAGGAGCAACCGGCCTATCTCGACATTGTTCTTCGAGAATCGCTGCTCATCGAAATAGTTGATGATCCTGCCGAGGGATATCTTCCTCTCCGAATCGAGATTCCGCACAGTTATCGTGAATCGGTTGCCAAGATTCGAGCCAAGATTCAGCCTTTCCTTTCCTCGCCCAAGATACTTCAGGCTTATCTTCTCGCTGACAGCTACATCCTCTTGCTTTTTCGAGCGATGCACGCTGATGGCCTGCCTTGTGACTGCGTGGCGGTCCTTTGTGCCGGCGATGTTGATGAATTTCGGATCGACATTCAGTTTCTTCGCTGACAGATGAACCGCATCCTCAGTAGTCATACCTCTCTTCTCGAGAAGGAAGTATGCGTACTCACCATTATCATCGAGCTTGAGGTCAATCATCTCCTCGACGACGAAATCTTCAGGTATCTGCTTCAGCATATACATTTTATATCAGAAACTCAACAATCATCTTCGCGGCGAGCTTTGTCGTGAGATTATTTATATCCTTGTCAGGATTCACCTCGACGATATCGACAACTTTCAAGTTCTTCATCATCCGAAGCCTCTGTATGAAATACATCATCTCTCTTGATGTCAGGCCTGCAGGCTCGATGTAGCCTGTTCCTGGCGCGAAAGCCGGGTCCACTGCGTCGATGTCAAGCGAGATATAGAGAGCGTCGAACCTCTGCGCGAACTCCATAATCGCATCGCACGTCGCTTCGATTCCTATCTCCTGGATGTGCTTCATCGAGAAATTCCTTATCTTGTTCTTCTCAAGATAATCGCTCTCGATCTTGTCCCAGTTGCGGATGGCTGAGAGAACTACATTCTCTTTCTTCAAGTGCCCTCCGTTGATTAGAGCCGAAAGATAATCCTCATGAGTTTTAGTGTCGTCATCCATCACATCAGGGTGCGCGTCGAAGACGATGAGTCCTGGGTTACTGTGCCTTTTCGCGAACCCCTTGAATGCGCTGTAGGTTATCGAGTGATCGCCGCCGATTATGATGCTTGAGTCTTCGTTCTCGACCGCTTGCTCGATAATTCTTCGTGCTTCGCTAGCATTGTCGTTTGGCACGTGTAATTTCGAGAACTCGAATTTCGGCTCTTTCTTGTTCTCTGAATAGAAGCATGATGCAAGCTCTGCTTTTATCGCGTCATAGGCTTTCGCGCAGCCGAGGTTCTTGCCGAGGCTTCCGGCGTCGAAAGGGATTCCGATGATTCTCATTTTTTATTTTCACTTCCTTTTTAATTTATGGCGACACTTTGTGTCGCGAATAATTACCCGCCCGCCGACCCCCATCGCTCGCCGCTTTCGCGGCTCGCTCCGCCTCCAGGTCGTTAGCAGGACGCTGGGCTGTCTGGCTCGGCAATCCATCTGTCTAAACCTTCACCTTCATGAAATCGAATGCCGCGAGAGTCTCCGGGAATATGTCCTTCGCGTTCTCGAGCACCTCTTCTATGTCCTTGTATCTCGCAGAGAAATGCGTGAGGATGAGCTTTCTCGCTCCTGCCTGGTGCGCTGTCTGGGCAGCCTGTCTCGCAGTCATGTGCTTGTAGTCCTCGCCCTTCTCCTCCATCTTGTCAGCGTATGTGGCCTCGCATATCATTATGTCAGCATCCTTCGCGAGCGCGCTTGCGTTCTTGCAGGGCTCAGTATCCGAGACATACGCTATCTTCTTCCCCTTGATTATGTCTGTCGCATCATCGGCCTTTATCTTCTCGCCCTTGAAAGTGACATCCTCTCCGCGCTGGAGCTTACCGTAGAGCGGCCCCGGCCTGATGCCTTTCTTCTCGAGGAATCTTAGATCCATCTTCCTCTTGTCCTGCTCTATCAGGGCGAAGCCAAGAGTCTTGACTGAGTGCTTAAGGTGCCTTGCCTCAAGACTGTACTCGTCATTCTCGAAGAAGACTCCGTCTTTCTCGATATCGTGGACATTTATCTTGAGCGAGCGCTTATCTGATTCGAAAGCCCGCTCGAGAAGCTCGAACCGCTTCTTCGTGCCAGAGGGACCGTAGATATCGATTGTCCTCTCGTTTTCCCCGCCCATCATATTCATTGTCTGAAGCAGTCCCGGAAGCCCAAGGACGTGGTCTCCGTGCCAGTGAGATATGCATATTTTCGATATCCGCATCATGTCTGCCTTCGCGATCTTAAGCTGCCTCTGCGTGTTCTCCCCGCAGTCAAAGAGCAAGCTCTCTTTCTCGTGGAATATCAGTATCGCAGAGTGCCCCCTATCTATGGTAGGTATCATCGCTGTCGTTCCAAGGAAGGTTATCTCTGCCATATCACTGGAGGTGGGGCTGCCTTTTTAAAGGTTTATAAGGCATATATTTAAATAGGATGGAAGAACTCCCAATTCCAGCAAGAACCAATAAAGAGCATCCAAGGGAAGACCTTAATGCTTATACGATTTCTTGCCGGAGAATAAAATGACAGATAAGACCACTAAGACAGTAGTCAGCGGGATATTCGCGAACGAGCGGGTGCTGACAGAGGCGACAGATGATGCGCGCCTGTTCTACGAACAGAGCCGCTTCGGAGCGATGCTCGATGGCGGGAAAGTGCAGCTGACCTTGATAGAGGCACTCTACCTTATAGAGAAGGGAAAGCTCACAGTCACGGATAAGCGAGGAAAGGCGATCAAGGATGAGGACTTCATAAAGAAGGCCCAGAAGCAGGAGCCGAATTTCTGGACACGCTACTGCGTATTCAAGGATATGCGAAACCGCGGCTACATAGTGAAGACCGCGCTGAAATTCGGAGCGGATTTTAGGGTCTATGACCGAGGTATAAAGCCAGGGGATGACCACGCCAAATGGATACTCTATCCGATAAATGAGGCAGAGATGCTCTCGTGGTATGAGTTCAGCGCGAAGAACCGAGTGGCCCACAGCACCAAGAAAAGGCTTCTTGTCGGCATAGTCGATGATGAGAACGATGTCACATACTATGAGATAAAGTGGACACGGCCGTAGAATCTGTTTTTATTGCAAACGGCGCAATACCTTTTCTTTCAAGATGAGGATGCAATCTGAGCTTGGCTCAAATGCACAGAAAATCTTCGATTTTCTTCTGCAGCGCCGTAATTCGCGGATTGCGCCGTTGCGATCCTGAAAATTCGCTATTTTTCGACCGCAAATAATATAAAGCTGGTTTTCCGGTATCCCGCCATGGATAAGAGAGGGGCCGAGGATGTCTCGCAGGGCTGGGAAACGATAATCAAGATCGCGCTGATAGTGGCTTCCATCCTCATACTCTCTTTCGCATCATACAACGTGCTCAAGGGGATCCTCAGATGAAAAAAGGAATCGCTTTTCCGACACTGGCAGCGATAATTCTTCTTGTGATATCATTCATAGTCATTTTCTCGATCAATACTGGCTTTGCAGGAGTGCTTACAGATTCTTCAGAGAAATCAGCTTGCTCGATAAGTCTTGTCGCGATGCACCAGGCGAAGAAGATAGACCAGGCAGAGAAAGTCAGGCTGAATTGCCCCATACAGCAGATGAATCTGACATTAAGGCAGCTGCAAGAGGATGAGAAGAACATAAAGAAGTACATCGATAATTACAAAGGGGAGTCTTTCTTCTATAAAGAAAGCTATCTCGAGCACGCGATGAACAAGGTGATCGCGAAAGAGATGATGTCTGCCTGGAGAACCGCCGGCGAGGGAAGATTGGATCTCTTCGAGAATTATTGGTGGGGAGATGGCGATCTTAGCTCAGAGAAATACAAGGTGTGGGCCATCAAAGGAGAGCGGCCAGTCAATTGCATAGTGTTCGCAAGAGTAAGATTCGATGAAGGTATCCGGAATGAGTTCAAGGACAGGAAAATAAGGTCGTTGAACGAATGGCTGAAGAAGAACCAGCTGCCAAAATCAGATACGACTTATATGGGCTACCTCTCGGATGATGGAGAGAGATCGCTGTTCGAGCCATTCTACGAGTATGGCGTCGAGGAGTCACTGGCAGTCGTATACGCGAGAATCAATCTCTATAAAGGAGAGGAGTTCGCCGCGAAATATTGGAAGAAGGCATTGGCAGGGATAGGTGTCGCGACAGCGACTGTGATATTGGCGCCCGCATCTGTGCCCATCTGGGCAGCAGTTCTTGGAGGTGCTGCGGCCAGCGGAGCCGCGGCATACAGCACAGATACTGTCAAGTTCGACCAGTATAATCCTCCCCCGAAGTCGAAGAGCTTCATAGCTCTTATCCCTTACAGCAGAGTCAATGACGTATGCATAATCGAGAATATAAAATGAAGATAATCCGAAGACTGATGAAGAGAGCCCAGGAAGGGATGCCTTGGTATGTCATAGCAGCGATACTCGCATTGGTATTCATATTGATAGGATTCTACATAATCTCTAAATCTGGGCAAGGCAGTCAGTCAGTGATAGATGGACTGAAGGAGATGATCTGATGGGAAAAAAAGGAGCTCTGGTCTCGATAATTCTCTCGATTATCGTGGCGATAGTCATCATCTTCGCAGTCAGCGGGCCGCTGTACGCATCAACGAATAACTTATGGGGGATTCCCGCCAAGCTTTTCGGGACAGCTGAACCTCTTGAGAAGGGGATGAGTGATGAGCAGATATCTTCTGATTCGATAAGGGCTCTCGCCGAAGCGATCAACGCAGTAGCAGGCCTCGGTACGATACGTTCTGACAAGGGGGAGATCCAGTCAGGGGAGATGTTCCCTGTGAGATACAAAGTGACTTACTATACGACTGTCGGCCTGAAAGATTATGATGATGGAAAGAAGCCAGAGAAGATCAAAAAATCATTCTCGAAGGATTTCAGCATAGAGGATGACTCCTATCTTATCGAAGAGATGCTCATTTTCGCTGATTTCGAGACAGATGATGCCCAAAAGTACGCCAATTTCTACGAGAAGGCGAGAGAATCATATTCCAGCCTCAAAAATCTGGCGCCTGTCGAGCAGCTGAACCCAGTCTATGATGTCGAGCTCGAAGCCACATACGGCGATGGAAGCATATGCAGGGCAAGAACATATGATTCAGAGGAGGACAAGTTCACCAATAATGATCTGGCTACTTGGGGCTCGCTCTTCTCGAATTGTCTCAGGCTCGATGGATGCGACAAGAACAGCAACGGGGTGCCAGGAAAGTTCGATGACAAATCGATAGGCAAGGATGCGAAGAAGGTCCTCGGAAGCAAATGGAATCAGGTGGTCGCAAACAAGCTGGAATGGCGATTCCCTCAGGGAAAGGTGACTGTCGATTCTGAGGAAGGATGTCTCGACTCTCCTGTCTGGATGGAGTGCCCAGGGATCAGGATATATTATTGCGGGAAATACGGGCTCTCTTCGGGACAATCGAGGAAGCTTGAGAAAGAGGAGAAGGACTATTTCCTGAATGTCGATGGAGAGATCCATTCAAGAAGCGCGATAAAGATTTTGAGACAGCTCGATAAGAGATTCGACGGGCTTGAGACTATCGATAAAGTAGAGTTCATAAAAGCATCGAACGCAGAGGTCGTCAGCGGCGAGAGGGGCTTCGCATCGCTCGAGACTGACGGCATCTTCAGGAGCGTAGCTGACTGGTTCGATGGAACGATGTCTCGGACTAACCTTGCGGATAAGAAATTAGGCGATCCCCGCATCTCCTGCGATGAAGGCAAGGTTCTTGGGAATATGAGGCTCAAATGCGATCTCTATGGCTGCAATCTCTGCAACTTCGAGATGACCCAGAACCATATCTCGAACGCCAATTTCTGGATTAGCGGAAATTTCGATCCGGAATACCTTATTTATTTCCAAGCGTTCCCTGTCAATGAAGAGCATCCGTGGCTTCGGACAGCCTTCGAAAGCTCATTGAGGATGAATCCGTTCGCAGTCGGTGCAAGTTTCATCGAGAGATCTCCTGAGGCGCTGGCAGATGAGGCCTTGGCCATGATGATTGATTGGGCAGATATATCCAAGAACCAGTTGAAAGACGGATCGTACAGGGCTTCGATAGCCTTCGCCAGCGCAGCGGATGTGATCAGCTATGCGAACAGAGAAAGAACTACGCGTTTCTTCGAGAAAGCAAGAAGCGTGTCTGACTCCATAGTCAGGAAGAATCCTGAGCTTGCAGAAAGAATAGATGCGATCATGGAGAACGATATGTCGCTCTCGAGCAATTATAAGAAATTCACAGATGCGCTTGGCCCATCATTCAAATACTCTTCTTCAGCATCGAAATACAACACCGCTCTCGCTCTTTCATTGGTGCTTGCCAAAAGAGAGGAGATGGATAGGAAGTTCTATTCAATCGGAAACTCCATCGCGGTGAAAAGCCCTTTCTCCGAGCCGAAAACCACTGCGAGGCTCGATGCGCCCCTTTCTTCCGAGGCTCAGAAATACTATCTTCAGCTCGCTAAAGACAGGGGGGCGGAAAGATTCTATCTCGCTTCTCCCTGCAAGGCCAATCTTAAGATAATCAAGACAACCTGCCAGTGCGCGATTCCTGCAGGAACATCCTTCCTGAAGCTCCATAAGTTCAACGGAGTCGAGGTCCCTGTTCTGGCATCATCGGTTATCGGCGATGATTACACCAGGGCGATTACCTACTGCATAAATCCTGCGTCTCTCTCATCTTCTGAGCTTTCCGATAAGCATACCAAGATACTTGATATAGACTGCATAGAGGTGGACCCGATAATCGAGACTTCCTCGAATAACTTCTGCCACAATCCTGACGCGAATGTATGGAACTCTCCTGTCAACGATATCCGTGCCGGAAGGTGGCCGAACCACGTGAAAGACGACAGGAATTGAAAAGATTTATATAGAAAAAAAAGAGCCTTTGACTATGGACAGACGCGGAGCCGAGATGTCGATCAATGCAATCATAGTGGCGATTCTCGCCCTTTTAGTTCTAGTGGTCCTGGCCTTCGTCTTCAAGGATCAGATAGGGAAGTCAAGCGAGCAGTACTCAGGCATCTCTGAAAAGACGGGGAGCTGCATAGGCGACATAGGGAATCCTGATAACAAAGACTGCGAGAATTTCATTCCAAAGAAATCCTCTTATGCGAAGAGGCATACTCCATCAGTCTCATATCGGTTCGGGATAAAATGAACAAGGCAGCAGGCGTAGAATTCTCTCTCGAGACGCTGATAAAGATAGTGTTGTCGGCGATAATTTTCTTCGTCATAGTTCTTTTCCCTGTGAAGCTATACGGATATTTCACAGGAGGAAACGAGAAGATACAGAAAGAGAACATGGCGAATCTTGGAACAGAGATATCGGAGATGGTATCTGTTATTTCGGCGAAGGAGGCTGGCGAGGAAGGGATGACCATACCGATCCACGTATTCGCAGAATTCGCGGTGATGGGGTATTCCTTGAACAGCCCTTCCTGCGTCAAGGGCTCTTCCTGCATATGTGCCGTGTCGAAGCACAATCCAGACAAGAGAATCGCATGCCATAATTTCAAGGACATAAGAGTACTGCCTGTAGGAGAGATATTCTCAGGAAATGAAGACGGGACGATGAATGTCCGCATCCTGGCTAAGAAGAAAGCCTCGGAAATCACAGTCGAGATACAATTCATCGAGAACAAGCGGAGCGAGGATCAAGATGGCCGGGAAACAGACGGCGGATCATGCCCGGATATCCAGCCTCAAGGAAGGGAGAGGGCTGTGAAACAGGTCTTCGAGAAATACGGAAGCCAAGTAGATTCAGCTTCCTTAAAATACGGTCTCGACAGGAATCTTCTTGCAGGGATAATGAGCACGGAATCGAATGCCGACCCTTACGCCATCTCTCCTTGCGGAGCGGCAGGCCTTATGCAGCTTATGCCGCATACTGCTGATGAACTGGGGGTAAAACCAGTCTATAGGCTCGATTATTACCTGGAGCTTCACAAGAGAAACAAGGCCGAGAAGAAAGAGATGCCAAGCTGCATACAGGAGTATGCCGACAGTCTCTCGGAAGCGAAGAAAGGGAGATCTCCAGATGAGTTGAAGGCCATCGATGGAAGATTCGATGTGGGCCAGAACATCGATGCCGCAGCCAATTATCTGAAGAGTCTGATCAAGAAGTACGAAAGGAATGGAGAAGAGAAGTACAAACTCGCAATAGCGGCGTATAATTCAGGTCCTTGGAGAATAGATACGTATTGCTGCAGGGACGGCGAATGCAGATTCGATGACACTTGCTGCATTTCGCTCTACAAAGAGACAAGAGAGTATGTCCCAAAAGTCCTGGCCTACGCCGAGACAGCCAAGGCGATCGGTTAGCATAAGTTATTTAAAGTCACAGGGGCAGAACATTTCCATGGATAAAAAAGGAGATGCAGGTACAGGAGTCGTCCTCGCCCCTCTGGTGAAGATAGTGGCGCTCATCATTCCCTTCTTCTTCTTGATTCTCGCTTACACCGATTCGTATGCTGATGAGGATATTGTATTGAAAGAGGCGAACGCGATAGATACTGGCCTTCTTGTAGAGGCGGTTCAGGCGGTTCAGGGCAATGTGGAATTCAGGCACAAAGCGGCGCTGGACCTTCAATTCAAGGATGGCTCCATCGTGCTTCTGTCGGAAGGGATCAAATATGATTTCGTGAAAGCGAATCTGTTCTCATTCCAGGATGCCGATATCCCTTCCGGCGATTTCATCCTCTTAAGGAACGGAAATGAGATATCTTTCCACTCCGAATCACAAAAGCCCGTTCAGAGGAAAGAGAAGCTAAGCTGCAGGAAGAACGAATTCCCGGATACGAAGACAAGCTACGCGATTGATCCTGCCCATGGGGGAATAGAAACCGGTTCAAAATCAGAGACTGGAGAGGAAGGAAAGATGACATTCTATCTCGCGGAGGCTGTCAGGAAGAATCTTCCCGGAAAAAGTGTGACTCTGACAAGGGAAGCTGCGAATCTTTTCGCATCATTGGATGAGAGACTTTTTCGTTCCGAATCCTCTGATGCGCTTATCTCGATCCACATAGGGGAAGAGAGCAACAAAGGGAGATTGAATGTATATGTTCTCGGAGACTCGCGCGCGGCGCAATCAGAGATACTCGGATGCATACTGGCGAATGAGTTCTTCGACTCGCATTCCATCAGCTATCCGATAAAAACAGAGGCCTTCGGGGACAAAGAGATACTTAAAGGGGGAAAGACTGCATCAGTTTATCTGGAGATAGGGGGCATAGATGAGCGAATCCAGATCAGCAGGATATCACAGTCGATAAGCAATGGGTTGAGAAGGTATGATGAAGGAAGATAAACGCGGAGTCAATCTGCTGGACATATTCAGGATAGCGATAATAGCCATAGTCGCAGTAGTAATAGTCATAGTCCTTCCAGCTTCCGCTGGAACGGCTCTCCGAAGCAGTGCTGCGGAAAGGATGGTGCTTGACCGAATGATATTCAACTCAGTGTCCTCTTTCTCATACGTGGATGGGAACGGCTATGCGCATCCCGGATTGATAGATTACGCGAGATTCAACCAGGAGAGCCTGGATAAAGCGATATCGATTCCGAAGAAAGTCGGAGTGAAGGTCAGTCTCTTCTCTGATGATGGAAAGATAGCGAAAGAGATTTACCTGAACGATGATTACGCTTTGCTCGGGAAAGGGTTCATGTCCTCTTTCGATGTCGTGACCGCGAAAGAGCCTGTCTTGATCAAGGATAACGGCAGGATTTCTCAAGGACATGTAGAGGTAACGTATGTCATTAAGAAAAATAGATAAGAGAGGGGAAGGCGGCGAGGAAGGACTTACCTTATTCGGGCTGATGCTCACCCTTACCGCGATATTCCTGATAGTTTTCTCGATGATAAAATGGGATAAGAGCAAGAAGGATTACGAAGAGAAGTCGCAGATGAATATCCAGGATCCTCAGAGATTCATGAGCTCGTTCCTCTCGATAAAGGTCAAGGGCGGAACGCTCTACGACTTACTTCTCGATTCTCATCTCAGAAAAGACTATTCGCAGCTCGCAGTGATAGATGTTCTCAAGGACAGATACTATTCAGAGGATGGCTGCATAGATATATTTGTGAATGGCGTGATCATCTATCAAAGTAATACGATTCTTTCATGCAAGCCTAAGATGGAGGCAGAGATGCCCATGCCTGCATATGGGAAAGATATCGTAGTGGGGTTGATCGCCGGATGAAGAAAAAAGGAAGCGCACTGGCCGATGGAATCCTGTTTTTAGTGATAGCTGCGGGGATAATCTTCGCCCTATTTACCGGATTTAAGGAATCCGGAGATGTAGGTTTTGTCATCGGAGAGCACCAGAGCGAGCTTTTCTCAGTCGCTTCGGAAGGAGATGCCCTTCGCATCTATCTCGACGAACTGGCCAGACAATCTGCGCTTTTGGCCATAGGAAGATTCGCTCATGAGTCGACTTCCAGTGGCTGCGGGAAGTATGTCGGATATTCTAAGGCGAATTCAGAGAGCGCTCTTTGCGTGACTTCTGGAAAGGAGAGCCTGAAAAGAAGCGCAGAATCCATATTCCTCATGAATTCAAAAAATACAAGGATGGATTTCCAGGTTCTTTCAAGGGAAGAAGGCAGTTTTCTCATTCTCTCAGGAAGATCCGAAGAGAAGATATTCGAAACACCGAAGATAAGATACGCCGTCAAGCCATCTTTCGAAGCGATTGTCGAGTTCGACCTATCTGTTATCGATATTGTCGATTCTGTGATGCGTAAGGCATCCCTCTGCAGCGACGAGCGATGTCTGGCCGACCTTTTCGCGAATGAGTCTTCGGAAGGCCTCAAGTTCCTATCCGGGAACTGCGAGGAGAGGCTCGCGTTCCACCAGTCCATCGAGGACATCCACGACTGCGCGGAATCAGATGACTCTGACTGCACCTGCGCCATCGCAAGGTCGGTCCCGCAGGATTATCGTGTGAAGATATCGAACAACGGCACAGGACTTCTTTTCGAGCTCTCAAACCGCTTCGTCAGCTCTTCCCCGATAATCGAGACATTCTTCCTCGACGGTGCGAACCTTCTTTCCGAGACAAAGATTGATTTCGACGGCAAGGAAAGATACCTCTTAAAATCAGGGGATGGCCTCTCATTCACCGATTCCGCGAAGAGATCCTGCGTAGTTCCGAAGAAAGAGTACCGCGCCTGCGCAATCACCGATAAGGAATTCTACTTCTACGATGAAGGAAGCAATTCGCTCAAGAAAGAGAAGGTGAAGTACAGGTTCGCTGTGAGGCTCGCCGAGAATTCTGCTGGAGATTCTATGCAGAATCAGTAGAGGTTTTCGGATTCTCTTGCATATTCTCTCACTTTCTCCTTGCTGAAAATATCATCTCCGTATTTCTCGCTCAGTTTGTCACGCAATCCTCCTTCCGCATCTATGCAGAAATCAGAATCACCAGTGATATCTGTAATCTCATTTATTCTTGAGCGGACATTCTTTCCTGTGAAGCCGCCGGCGAATCCGATTCTGGTATGCGGAATTTCAGCCTTCAACAGATTATACAATGATATCGAGCTTGCGATGTCGAATTCCAGACCTCTTTCGCCTGAAGGGTCTATCAAGACATAGTCGATGGAATCTTCGTATCTCTTTATCTCTTCGACTACTTCTGAATCGTTTCTTCCATCCATCGCTTTATGCGATGCCTGGAAAACTATGCTCAGATCCGGCAACTGATCCTTTATCCTATGCACTTCCCTTACGTCAGGCCAGACTACATTGAGCTGTATGGCTCGGCAGAGATTGTCTGGGCAGAGAGGAGAGAATATTCTCTCGACCTGGTCTGCGAGTGTCGATTGCTCTTTAGTATTGTAATGTATCATCGTGAGAGCGTGACCTGCTGCGGTTCGGATAAGGGGAATCAGATTCTCGTATTTTGGGTATCGTCGGTTTTCTGTCCTCTCACCATTGAGTGTTTTGTACGATACCAGAAACCCGACCATCGGCACATGGAAAGAATCCATATCACAGCCATTTTCGGAGAAAGCAGCAATTATGTCCCTTACTTCATCTTTTGTCACAGGACCAGTCACTCCCTTATACGGTCGAGCTTTCATCGATTTCCACCATGCTTGTTAAATATAAACATTCCTCCAAATTATATTCTCGATACCATAAATCTATTTAAATGAAATTCAGGAAGCATCTTTCCGGGGGTTTTAGATGCTGAAAGCGAATTACGAAGAGATAGTGAACCTGATTTCTGAGAGAAGCGGACTTCCAGTCGCAGAGATACACGGCAAAGTGGATGCGAAATTGAAAGCGCTCTCTGATCTTATCTCAAGAGAAGGCGCGGCGCACATCGTCGCGAATGAGCTCGGTCTTAAGCTCTTCGACACATCAAAGAGGCTCCAGATAAAGAACATCCTTGCAGGTATGCGGAATGTCGAGGCGCTCGGCAAGGTCACGCGGCTTTTCCCTCTTCGCACTTTCCAGAAGGAGGACCGAAGCGGCAAGGTGGCATCGCTCTTCATCGGCGATGAGACAGGCCAGATAAGGGTCACGATGTGGGGCGAGCAGGCAGATAACATCAATAGGATAAAAGAAGGAGACGTCGTCAAGATATCGTCGGCATATGTGAAGGAGAGCAACGGATTCCGCGAGCTCCATCTTTCAGAGAGAGGGACGCTCAAGATAAATCCCGAAGGAGAGACTGTCTCGGATGTCGCGGCGCGCTTAAGCGAGAGGCCTATTGCTACAAGAAAACTGATCAAAGACATCAAGGCAGACGATGAGAACATCGAGCTCTTCGGCACTATTGTCCAGGTATTCGAGCCGAGATTCTTCGAGATATGCCCGACCTGCGGCAAGCGGGCGAGGCCAAGGGAGGACAAGTTCGTCTGCGAGGCGCACGGAGAGGTCGCCCCGAAATACTCATATGTCTTCAACGCGTTCCTCGATGATGGGACAGAGAACATAAGGACAGTCTTCTTCAAGAACCAGGCAGAGAATCTCTTCAAGATGGATGAGGGAAAGATTCTTTCCGCAAAGGATAATCCATCCGTAATGGAGGATCTTAAGACCTCTGTGCTTGGCAACCAGATAAAGGTCGTCGGCCGCGTCAAGAAGAACGATATGTTCGACCGCTTAGAGTTCAATGCGCAGCTTGTCTTTGCCGATGTCGATCCGGAAGAGGAATCAAAAAGGCTTGACTCAGCAGCTGATTCCTCGGCGCGACTTTCTTAGAAAATATATCTTCTATTACCAAAAAGCTTAAAAAGGAAATACCTCGAAAAACACAATATGTTGTGTATAAGGCATAACCCAGACACAACGGGTTGTGTTCCTTCCGTCGGAAGCACGACGGGGAGAGTCAAAGGATGAAATGCCCGTTCTGCGGACACGAGGAGACCAAGGTCGTCGACAAGAGAGACAGCGAAGGGGGCGTCTCGAGGAGGAGGCGCGAGTGCGCATCCTGCGAGAAGCGCTTCACGACATACGAGCGTGTCGAGACGACGCCCATAGTCGTCGTCAAGAAGGACGGGCGCCGCGTGGCTTTCGACCGCGGAAAGATCCGGGAAGGGATACAGAAGGCCTGCGAGAAAAGACCGATATCGCAGGATACGATAGAGAAGGCGGTCGATGACATCGAGTCGGAGCTGCGCGGCGAGGAATCGACAGAGATCCCGTCGAGCACCATCGGCGAGCTGGTCATAAAGAAGCTGAAGAAGATCGACAAGGTGGCGTACATCCGCTTCGCGTCAGTCTACCGGGAGTTCGCCGATGTCGAGCAGTTCGAGCAGGAGCTAAAAGCGCTTATCAGGAAGAACAAATGAGGGATGTGTTATGGATGGAAAGCAGGCATTGACCGAGAGATTCGTAGTATATGAGAGTGACAAGATAGAGCTTACCGAGAACCAGCGGAAAGTCATAAAGGACAAGTACCTGAAGGATTCTCCAAGTCCTGAGGCGTGGCTTCGGCTTGTCGCGCGAAATATCGCTCTCTCGGAGATACTCTACCATCCAGAGGCTGACGAGAAGAGGATATATGATGGCATCAAGTATCGCGCAGTCACAAAAGAGATCGCAGGCAAGAAGGAGAAGATGCATCTTCTCCATGAGGATGGGGCTAACCACGATGTCTGGGACTCGAACTTCAGGAAGTACATCAACAATCTCTATTCGCTCGCACTGACAAAGCCCTACGCGGAAGCTGTCCGCGAGACAGAGGATGAGTTCTACAGGATAATGTCGAATTTCGAGTTCCTCCCGAACTCGCCGACACTGATGAATGCCGGGCGCGCGCTTCAGCAGCTCTCAGGATGCTATGTCCTTCCTGTCGAGGATTCTATAGAGGGGATATTCTCGGCCCTGAAGAATATGGCGATGATACATAAGTCAGGAGGAGGGACGGGATTCGATTTCTCGCACCTCCGGCCTGCCCGCGACGAGGTAAAGACGACAAAAGGCATCTCATCAGGCCCGATATCCTTTATGAGCATGTTCGATAAATCGACCGATGTCGTGAAACAAGGAGGCACAAGAAGAGGTGCGAATATGGGGATACTCCGCTACGACCATCCTGACATAATGAAGTTCATCACCTGCAAGAACGAGAAAGGGTTCCTCGAGAACTTCAACATCTCTGTAGCGGTGGATAAGAAATTCATGGATGCTGTCCGGAGCAATGAAGAGTACAATCTCATGAATCCGAGGACAAAGGAGGTCACAGGGCGCCTGAACGCGAGGATGGTCTTCGACTCGATGGTGAAGAACGCCTGGGCATCAGGAGACCCAGGGTTCCTTGTCATGGACAGGATAAATGAGTCTGACTCGAATCCGACACCGCATCTTGGCACCATAGAGAGCACGAACCCTTGTGGAGAGCAGCCGCTCCTGCCTTTCGAATCCTGCAATCTCGGAAGCATAAATCTCGCGAAGTTCGTCAAGATGAAGGGCGAGCTTGGCGTCGTCGATTACGAGCGCCTGAAGAAGGCAGTCCACACATCGATACGCTTCCTCGATAATGTCATTGATGTCAATAACTACCCGCTTCCTGAGATAGAGAAGATGGTCAAGGGAAACAGGCGGGTCGGCCTAGGAGTGATGGGATGGGCAGAGATGCTTGTCCAGCTCGGGATACCTTATGATTCCGAAGAGGCGTACATCAAGGCCGAAGAGGTCATGAAGTTCGTCAATGACGAGTCTATGAGGGCTTCGGAGGACCTTGGCGCATCAAGAGGCGTGTTCCCGAACTTCGAGAACAGCATCTATGATGAGAATGGGAAATCCTACCGCGGCGAGTCCGCGAAGCCGAGGAACTCGGCGAGAACGACAATCGCCCCGACCGGAACTATAGGGATAACCGCAGGAGTCCAGGGCGCAGGGATAGAGCCTTTCTTCGCAGTCGCCTATGTCCGCTACAATGCTGCAGGGATCGACGCTCTTAAGGCAGGGAAGAAGCCTGATGAGAAAGACACATTCTTCGAGATCAACCCTCTTTTCCAGAAGGTGGCCGAGAAGCACAAGTATTTCGGGATGAGGCCTGATGAGCTGTGGACTCGCATAGAGCAGAACCATAAGTCGATAAAGGGGATATCCGAGATCCCAGAGAGGATACAGAAGCTCTTCCTGACAAGCCACGATCTCGGTTCGCTTGATCACGTCAGGATGCAGGTCGCATTCCAGAAGCACGTCAATAACGCAGTATCGAAGACTGTCAATCTCCGCAACGAGGCTACAGTGAAGGACGTCGAGGAGGTCTATATGCAGGCGTACGATCTCGGAGCGAAAGGAGTGACGATATACCGCGACGGCTCGAAGGACCAGCAGATACTCAATCTAACAGAGAAGAAAGCCACGAAGGAGGCTGAGATCGTCGAGAAGAGGCGGGAGAAGAGGTCCTTTGGCGAGAGTTCATCGTACTACGAGGTGGACACAGGCTACGGGCCGCTCCATGTGCATATCAACTACGATGAGTTCGGGCCGACAAGGCTTTTCGCGAACATCTCCCCTCTTGGAACGGAGATCTCCGGTCTGACAGCGTCGCTTGGGATACTTGTCTCGAAGTACTTCGAGCTCGGAGGCGATCCGAAGAAGCTCCTTAAGCATCTTAACTCTATAAAGGGAGACAAGCCGCACGGCCTTGGCCCAAAAAGAGTGGACTCGATCCCTCACGCGATATCGAAGGTGCTCCGCAACCATCTTGTGAAGACTGGGATAATACAGGATCTCTCCGCGCAGACGAGGCTTGTAGTCACTGATGACAGCAAGATAGAGATAAAGAAGCCCGAGCATAATCTCTACTGCCCGAAATGCTTCTCGCCGAATGTCGAGATACTCGCAGGCTGCTCGAAGCCGACCTGCTTCGATTGCGGATTCTCAGAATGCGGCTAGAGATGGTGCTGTTCGATATGCTCGGCCATGTTCATATCAACACAGGAGACGGGAAGGGGAAGACGACCTCTGCCATAGGTACGGCTGTCCGCGCGGCAGGAGAGAATCTCTCTGTCAAATTCGTCCAGTTCTTCAAGAACGAGACCGGGGAGAAGAACATACTTCCTCTTTTCTGCGATTTCGTCCAGTTCGAGCACACGTACCCTCTCGCTCCGAATCCGATAGCGAAAAAGTACACTGCCGATGCATTAAGGCCGATCTTCGATGAATTCTGGTTGAGGGAAGTGGAGATGAGCTTAAAGGATGATAAGTACGACGTATTCATACTCGATGAAGTGGGCTCTCTCTTCTCGGCAGGAATGATCACAGAGGAGAGGCTGATCAAGACGATCTCGAAGAAAAACGAGAGCACCGAGCTTGTCATGACTGGCCGAGGGATTCCTCAATCGCTTATCGAGCACACATCTTACTGGAACAGGGTCGAGAGCGAGAAGCATCCGTACCAGAAAGGGATCCCCGCGAGGAAAGGAATAGAATTTTAAAGCTCGGATGATTAGCGAATACCAAAATGATGCTCATCTTCCTCACGCTCGCCGATATCGCCATCCTCGGTCTTATAGTCGCGATGAGTCTTGGGTTCCATCCGGCTCTGCGCTGGGTCATCGCAGGGATGGCATATTTAATCGGAAAGAAGCTGATGTTCGGGAATTCCCTGATGAATTGGCTCGATGTATTCATCGCATTCTATCTCCTGTACCTCTATTTCGGCGGCGAGAGCGTGATAACTATCGGGATAATAGTCTATCTCGCATACAAGTTCATAGCGAGCATACTTTGAACATAATGAATTATGGCGACGCTTTTCGCGTCGCAATCCGTTTACCCGCCCACCGCCCCCAACGCCTGCGCTCCACCGCCCGGTGTTGATGCGGCTGAATGAACCCCAAAAATTTAAATTCTCTTCCGATTATCTTCTTAAGATTATGTCTGACAGCAGAAAAATAATCGCGCTTCTGAAGAAGCATTACCCTCGCGAGAAGTTCCCGATGGATTATGATACTCCTATGCAGCTTCTCTCCGCAGTCATAATGTCGGCGCAGTGCACAGATGAGCGCGTCAATAAGGTCGCAAGGGAGCTTTTCAGGAAATACAGGACTCCTCGCGATTTCGCGAATGCCGATATCCGGACTTTCGAGCAGGAGATAAGAAGCACAGGATTCTTTCGCAACAAGGCGAAAAACATAATCGCAGCGGCCTCGATGATAGAGAGCGAGCACAAAGGACGGATGCCAAAGACAATGGATGCGCTTCTTTCGCTCCCTGGTGTCGCAAGAAAGACAGCGAATGTGGTGCTCCAGGAGCTCTATGGAATGCCTTCCGGGATCGTCGTCGACACGCACGTCCTCCGTGTGGCGAAGAGGCTCGGTCTCTCGGATAAGAGCGATGCGAGAAGGATGGAGGGGGATCTTCTCTCCATTGTCGAGAAGAGAGACTGGATCGCGATATCCTCGCAGATAAAGGCGCACGGCCAGAGGATATGCCGTCCAAGACCTCTTTGCTCCGATTGCTTTTTAAATAGGATCTGCCCGTCGGCATTCCTCTTCTGATCAGGTCACCCCAAAATCCAAAAGATTTATATTTGACTTATTTTTCGCAAGATTCGGATGGCTAAGAAAGCGAAGAAGGGGAAAGGCTCGGCGAAGACCCTGAAGAAGGAGAACGGCTCCAAGAACAGGAGGGACCTTAAGATAATCATCGCGGTCTCTGTGGCATTCATCCTTCTCCTATCATTGGTTCTTTTCTACAAATTCAACACGATAGGCGCAGCATCTAAGGGCGATAAGGTCGTCGTGCGCTATGTCGGATCGCTTGAGAATGGCACAGTATTCGACACGAATATCGCAGATGTCGCGAAAGAGGCAGGGATCTACAACCCGATAAGGGGGTATTCTGAGCTGAAATTCACGATAGGGCGCGGCCAGATGGTGGCGGGTTTCGAGGAAGCAGTCATCGGGATGAGGCCTGGCGAGGAGAAGACTGTGACAGTGCCTCCGGAGAAGGCATACGGCGCATACGTCCCTGGAAAGACACTCACGATACCTATGAGAAAGGAGATACCTGTGCTCGAAAGGACGACCCGCGACATAATCATAAGGCCTGATGACCTTGTCAATGTCTTCAACATATCTGCTGTCAAGGTGAACGACACCCTTCCAGCGTCGAAGAAATACACCTGGCCGATAAGGGTCCTTCGCATCAACGATGCTGATCTCATCGGAAGGCTCATGATGAAGGTCGGCGATGTCTATGAGCAGGGAAGCTTCAACTACACTGTCGTGAGCGTAGAGGCGACTGAGTTCACCGCGAAGATAACTCCGATATATAATGTCCTTCCTTCGAAATTCGGAGAGCTTGTGATAACTGAGGAGAAGGACAGGATAGTGTCTTACTACAATGTCTCGCTCGGGAAGAGAGTCGAGGTCGACGAGAACCTATACTATATAGCATCTGCGGACGGATACA
>CAYNNM010000001.1:0-29186 GCA_964398575.1 uncultured Methanosarcinales archaeon | reverse complement strand
GAAAAAGAGCATACATCATAATCGTTGAAGATTAATTGTGCAACACAACATATTTTAATCTTGCTTTTGTCTTCTAGCAAACTCCTTATTTTTGAATTTATTTTGAGGAAAGGACTAACTAAAATCAGTTCTTCATTTGTGTTTTTTATCAATTTTGTTAAGTGAGCAGTTACTCCTTCAGCATCCAAAAATTCTGCCATTGTATTTCAAATCCTCATTTCATTTTAGTTATGAGTTTTAATAAATCCTTCGGTTTCCTCGCGAGAAAATCAGGCCTCTCTCTCAGAAGGCGCTTCTCTGAATTCATCCCCCAGCTGACGGACACTATCCTGATGCCTGCCTTTCTCGCCGCCCAGATGTCGCGGACCTCATCTCCGACATAGACTGCGGAGGATGGCTCTATCCCTCTTTTCCTCATCACCTTCAGAAGCGCCTTGTGCTTCCCGAAGAGCGCTCTTTTCGAGACAACAAAATCGAAGCGCTCCCTTATCCCGCACCTTCGGAGCACAGACTCGATATTCCCGACTGAGCCAGAGCTCACTATCCCAAGCGAATATTCTTCTCCGAGTCCGCGAAGCGCCGAGTCCATCCCCGGAATGAGCTCAAGCTCAGATATCCTCTTGCTGAAGATCCTTTTCCCGTCGAAGAGGAGAAGAAGGATCCGAAGATGGGAGAGTCCGCTCTTTCCGATGAGCTCCTTCAAGTCAAGCTCGCGCAGAGACTTCCTATCAGTTATCTTCGCAAGTCCGTACTTCTTCGCGAGACTTCTGTTGAAGATATCGAGCATCAATGGGATTGAGTCAGCGATTGTCCCGTCGAAGTCGAAGATTATCGTCTTTGTCATTTTCTATCCTTTGTTCTTCACATTCCCGCCCGCCACCCCCTCCGTCCGCCCGGAAAGACAGCAAAAGAATGCGGGTATCGCTTCTGAATCAGTCTCTAATTCAGCTCGACATAAAAATAATACTGAGTCACCGCAGTGTCCCCGTTCCTTCCTTTCTCAGGAACTATCATCTGGAAATCGTGTGTCCTGTTGTCGAAGCCCGTCTGCCTGTTCTCTATCAATGCAGTGAATATGAGCGCGTTCTTCGATGTGTCAAGAAGTATCGCCTCCTCGAAAAGCGATGACTGGCTCGAGTCATTGACATATGTGTTTGTCTTCGGGCAATTCGATAGAAGAGTGTTTCCGACATAGAATGCGCTTGATGTTCCCTTGAATGTCTCATTTATCGCGTCAGCGAATCCGGTGTTCCCAAGGGAAGTGTCCTCAGCAGTGATATTCCCTGCATTCGCGCAGGATATCGTGTTCCAGTTTATGCCTATATTGTTCCGCGTCGCGAAGACCTTCCCCGACGGAGTCGCCATCTTCCAGTCATAGAGCGTCCAGTTATTCGCATTATCGAGCGTGATGGTCCCCGATATATTACCGTAGTAGCCCTGCCAGGCCTTCGTTATCGATGTCGCGTTGATGATTAGCTCTGTGACATTTCCTGCCTGCGCCCCCACCTGCGTCGCAGGATTCACGACGCCGCGCGAGCTCTGCACAGTGTCTATCGATGTAGGGCCGCTTGGCTCGGAGAGCGCGAATGGCGCGATGAGAGCGAGAGCTATCGCGATGGCTGCCGCAATATTTCTTCTTTCTCCACCCATATTCTTCCTCTATCTCTCTAGAGTGTCCGCAATCTCTCTCCGAGATGATTGCTCCACTGGTAAGCGTAATTGGCAAGATCAGTGCTCCTTCCGCGCGAGGCGACATCCCTATAGAGCCGCGAGACTTCTGAAAGCGCTATCTCGGCGCTATACTTGTCTTTCCGCTCGATGTGATTGTGCGCCTCGGATATCTTGCTGACAAGCATCAGCTTGCTGTATAGCGAGAGCATTGTCGCATCCATCTCGCTTCTCTCCTGCATCGGAACATCCGCACCTCCGCTGTATGAGAACACCGCGCTCTCGTATCTTCTTCTCGCCTCATCGTAGTTCATCGCGTCGATGTAGAAATGCGCCTCATTCATCAGCCGCTTTATCTCGCCAGTCTTCGCGATGTCGCGTCTTTCGATCTTCGCAGGGAATCCCTCTCTCCTCACGGCCGGGAAATTCATCCTTCCCGCGGGCGGCTCTTGGTACGCATCCCTCGCATCATCTCTTGCGCCCGGAAGCGGCCCGTGCATCTCCTTTGTCCGGATATCGAGTGGCCTCTCGCGCACGAACATGAAGTAGTATCCGATAAGGGCTATAAGGAGAACGACTCCTCCGAGTATGGCAAGGTCGAATGCGCTCGCTCCTCCGCTTCCTGAGAATATCGCAAGCCCTGTCAGGGCGCTTCTTCCCGGATCCTCTTTCCGGATGGCTATTGTCCTTGTCTTCCTTATCTCTTCGATGTCTTTCTTCCCGAATAGGACATACGTCAGCTTCGCAGGTTCGTAGCCGAGCTCATCGAGCTCAAGCGCCGCGACAGCGTTCTTCGATAGCGGCCTTATGTATCTTGTCCTGAATATTATGTCCTCTGACGACTGGGCCACTGATCTTGGCACGCTCTCGACCAATGTGACTTTCCTCGCAGGCTCTGCCTTAGGATAGCTCACCAGTTTCTCGACAAGAGTCCTCTCCTCGCTTCCGCCATCGAGCATCGTCAGCCGGACCGCCTTGTAGCTGACCTCGACCTTGATGTCCCCGTTGAACCTTATGTTCGAGGAGAGATGCGATTTCACCTCGCTCTCGTTCAGTATCGCATTTAGCGCGTAGAGTATGTCTCCTTCATCCGCCTTCTCGATGAAGCTTGTCTTGTCTATTATCACTATCTTCTTCGGTATAGAGAGCCTTGTTTTCTTGAGCTTGACATCCATGAACTCGATAGTCCGGTTGAAGCTCTCCTCCTCGATGTATGTCGCCCTGTATGTCTCGAGATCCTTTCTCATCCCGACGACATTCTCCTTCTCATCCGCGATGATGTCCTTTAGCCCAAGACCGTCTATCGCGCTCCTCTCGATAGTATCGTCATTCCTGTTGAAGTCATCCTCTGCCCTCTCGATATCGAGTATGAGGCTCGCGAGAGATGATAATCTCTCATCTATCTTCTTCATCACATAGGCTGAGTTCTTCCTCTCTTCCGGAGGGGCAGGAATCCTCTCTTCATCCTGCTTCTTCGGCTTGGAGATTATGTAGCTGTCATTCACATCGCCAAAGATATTGCCTGACGCTTCTGCGCTCACTGCCGATGAGAGAGGCCCGACATTGCCTGACTGGGTCACAGCTGCGATGCGGTAGTGATAGGTCTTCCCAGGATTCACGCTCCTGTCTATATAGTGGCTCTCATTCGAGCTGTCGTAGAGATCGACGTAGCTGACATCGCCAGATTCCGCGCGGTAGATGTTGAATTTTCCGGCTTCGCCCTCGTAGAACCACTTGAGCCGTATCCTGTAGCTCTCCCCGACCGCGCCGATATCGGTTATCTCTTTCGGCTTTTTCGTGTCTATTATGAATAGCTTTCCAGCGCCTATCTTAGAGACTGCGTTCCCGTTGCCATCGGTCCCGCTTATCGTGAATGTGCCTATCCTTGTCTCGCTTGTCTCCGGGATTATCACGTATCCCTGCCAGAGGGTCCCTGCGCCTGAGAGGGGCACAGTGCTGATCGTCGTCGGAGCGTCGCTGTAGTAGTAGCTGAGCGTAAGCGATGAGAGGCTCTTTGATGCGAGAACTCTCACCTCGACTATCCCTGCTGAGAGCGGACTCTCTTTCGAGAGAACTATGTCAGCGTAAGTCTCTGTCGCGACAGAGAATTCTATCGTCGCCGACTGCGCCATCTTATTTCCTGCGGCATTGATGCATCTCACATAGAATCTGTGGCTGCCATCCCCAAACGAGAGCGCCGCGGTGTTGTTAAGGCCTGATTTCGCCATCGTATTCTCCATCAGGGAATAATCCTTGTCCTCTGAAGAATATCTGCAGGTCGCATCCTCGTTCGCATTCGCGTATATCGTGATTCCAGGCACAGCGAAAGCGCCGGATGGGCCGACACTTACGCTCGGAGCTGATCCATCGACGATATTTCCGCTTGCGGTAGTCGAGCCGATGATATTCCTTGCGCTATCCGAAAGATTGATTATGAGACTGTACGCTCCAAGACCAGAACCTGCGTATATCGATGTGTTGTAGTTCCTCGTTCCCGCGGCAAATCCTCCGATTATGTCATCCCCATCGATCCTTCCGTCGAGAGAATAGATGATGATTGTCCCATTGATGCTCTCATTCAGAGTGACCGTGATATTCGCCTGGATGGTCGTCCCTTCCTTTATCGTCGGAAGCGAGAATGACAGCGTCGCTGACGGAGCAGCGAGAGCAGTTCCCACTATCAGAAGAATCGCCGCGAGGATGATCGGAGCGCGCTTATTCATCTTTATCGCCTCCGCGAACGCTGAGTTCCTCGATGAGCCTCTTGTCTTTCTTTATCGCATCCTCTATCGCGCGCTCGAGAAATTCAGAGAGGTTGATGCCTTTCACCACAGCGATGACTTTCGCCTGCAGGTGCACCTTATCCTTCAACGCGATGTTTACTTTCTTCAAAAATGTCCCTCTTTAATTGATATTATTTTCTTATCTTATTATAAAAATTACATCTATTATTTAAATATCTTTCTATTTTTAAATACTTTAATTAGAATTATTATAAAAATAATATACTTCACGAATTAAGCCAATATAGAGCTTTAAGTGCTAGAATTTTAATAGTTGACGTTGCTAAAGAAGCCCAGAGTTACTCCCGTTCATCTATCTTCTCGCTCAAATCAGATGTTTTCATCCTCAACATATCTATATTCGTGAAAATCCTCGCTTTCTTCTGTTTCAGAAGATGCGGGTCGTGAGACCAGATGCCTATCGCTTTTGTCGCGATGCTGGCTGCAAGATATGGGGCATCATCGCAGTCATCAAGCTCTTTCTCGCACTCTTCGATGAATCCCGAGTACTCAGGTTCAGGAAGGATAGTCATTCTCTCGAAAACAAGGGCAAGGACAAGCTCGAATCCTTCGTCGGAAAGCTTCGCCTTCTTTTTCAGTTCCTCTCTGTGCTCCTCTATCTCCTTGCGAGTATACTCTGGCGTCACGAATTCGAAAGTATCATCGAAAAGAATGTCTCTTGTCGTGCTTTGCTTGAGTAGCGCAGCGATGATCCGGTTGGCATCGACGACAATCTTCATTTCCCGATTCTGTGCCGCTTAGCGATTCCACTCTTGATCCTGCGCCCTATCTCTTCCGCGTCAGCTTCGGTCAGTTCGCTTCCGGCAAGCAGCCGATCCATTAGCTCGAGCTTTCGTGCTTTCTCCCACATAGCCTGCCTCGCGACTTCACTCCACTTTATGTCCTTGTGCCTCTGCATTATCTCGTGCAGGTCTTGCGGCACTGCCAATGTCACGTTCGTCATATTGATTCACCTTTGCTATTTTTACTTATTTAAGTATTTTTACTTATTTAAATAATTTATGGATTCTTGATGGGTGCGTTTTCCTCCTTCCTCTCAGCGGCAGGTCTCTTCTCTTGCTCCGCAGCCACTTCTTCACCTCTTCCTCCATCTACTTGCGGAGGTTTGGCTGCGAGCTCGGCATACGCCCCCTTTATCTTCTCTTTCGCACCGGAGTGATCTATCTCTTCCTCTCTCGCCTTTATTTCGCTCTCATCTTTCCGGACATTCCTGATTAACTCTTCCTTTTCCTTGTGGTGGGCGAGAAGGAGATTCAGCCGCGTGTCGATGTACTTGAATGACTCATTCTCGGCGAGCTTCTTGTAGTTCTCCTGTTCTTTTAGCTTCTCAATCTCTGAAGCTATCTGGCCCTCGACATCGACATAGTCCTCTTTCTTATCGAGATACTTCGCGAGCGTATCGAGCTTGTAGGCTATCGATGAGAGCTGCAGCTTCAATTCAGGATCTATTCCCTGGATGTCTATATTCGATATCCTCTGCGAGAGCTCCTTCTCTATCCGCTCTATCTCCACATTCTCCATCTCGATGAGCTTCTTCAGCTGCTCCTTGTGGGTCTCGACGAGAAGCTCATATCTTATCTCTCTCTCCTCTTCGCTGTACTCGAATCTTTTCAGTATGAGGTACGCGATTATTGGTGTCGCCGCGGCTCCGGCGATGAGTATCACAAGATATCTCCGGAAATCCCCCGGACAGGTCGCGAAGAAATATATGTAGACAGACAATATGACTGACGCTATCAGGACTATCGTCTTGAACCAGAATGATTTTCTCTTTATCTTCGCGACCTTCTTCAGCCGCTCCATCCGCCTTATGTAGATGTCTGCCCTTATACTCTTCCATCTTCTCTTGTTGTAATAGTGCTCTGCCACCGAGACAGCGACAGCTATCGCGAGTATGAACCAAGGGAATCTCCTGCAGTCAGACGGGCAGCCGCAGGGCTCTCCGATATTGCATATCCCGTTCCCGCAGACAGCGATTGTCGCAGGCTGGGCAGAGATCGGCTTTGCGTACTCAAGGCCCTTGCACGGCAGGCATATCCCTCCGCAGTCGACTCCTTCCTCATTGCCATTCCTTATTCCGTCGTTGCAGGTCGGATATCTGCACGATTGAGTGGCATTCGGCTTATACTCCTCTGTCCCGCACGCGTTCTTATCGATGCAGGAGCGCTCTTCCACGCCAAGAGGGGAGCATACTGACCATTCGCCGCACTCCCAGATCTCGTAGCAGCAGCTCTCATTGAATTTCGGCTTGTTAAGCTCAGTTCCGCAGTTAGCAGTATCCTCGCAGGTCCTGTATTTCTGCCCCTCGGGCCGGCATTTCGTGAACTCGGTGCACTGCCAGGCCTCGATGCATTTCATCTCAGGCATAATCGATGGAGGGGCAGCCCCTGCGCCTGTGCTCTGCCTGTTCTTCTCTTTATCGGTCTTGTCTTGCTTTCCGCCTCCTGCTCCCTGCCCGGGCGGAGGAGGAGGGCAGACTCCGCAGTCGAGAGAGCAGACTGAGCAATCCTCTCCAAGCCCACAGAGCCCATCGCCGCAGAATCCTGAAGGCAATGTGACATTCGTTATGTTGCTATCATTCTGCGTCAGCAGCCACCACATATCGTATGTTATGTAGAGATTGACCTGATGGAATTCCCCTGAGTTCCAGCTGGTGTTCCCATACGCCGTGGCATCTATGGTCACCGGGGAGAAAGTTAGCTCGCTGATGTTCCCTGTCCAGTTCGTCCCGTTCGGGACACTCGCATTGAATGTCGTTATCTTGAATGTGATTATCTGTCCCTCATAAGCCCCTTCCACATCAGGGGTTGCCGGGTCATCTCCATTGCAGGAAAGAAGCCCGTATTTTCCAGGCTCGACTGTCGAGAAGCTTCCGCAGAGCTGCTCTGTGAAGTTCAGCTGCTCTATGTAGAATGCCTCTATCTTCGTGAGCGGCGGAGCAGGGCTTCCTGAGAAGAGGACCACTCCGTAGAATTCCTGCGCTATCGGAGGAAGGGCTATGGCTACATTGATGAGGAGCAGGAATCCGAGAAGGAGTATCTTTCTCATATTCTTTTCCTCTCCTCCCTTACGATGAGGTAAGCTATCAGGAGTATGAATGAGAGAAGCGCTCCGATCTCTATGCCTTCAGGCATCCAGTAGCCGAAGATCCTCGCCGAGAGATCGACGCGTCCCTTCGACACATAGGTCGCCTCGGCAGACTCCCCGTTCACCTCGAATCGCACATCCCGAAGATTCTGGTCATTGCAGGCCATAAGCCCGTATTTCCCCTCGGTCCTGACAGTGTATCGTCCGCATATCTTACCGTTCGAGAATACCACTATGTCTGTCCCGGGAGGCGCAGCCCTTTCGTTTATCATCACATTGCCGTGGAAAGTCTCCGCGACCTGCGGAGGCACGGCTTGCGCTATCAGAGGGACTATTAGCGGGATTACTGCAACCAATGCCAGAATGATCTTAGTAGTTGACATACCACTCACCTGTCTTTCCTGCGTCTATCCAATAGCCGAATGACGGCGTGAAGTTATGGAAATCCACTGTCGTATTCGGAGGAGGGACGCGTATGTGGATCTTCCACGGGCTCGCTGTGTCGCTTGAGTTGTACATATAGACTGCCACCCAGTCAGGACCCATATTGTTCGCAAGCGACTGGCTGATATTCTTCTGGTACTGCGTCGGGTATCCTGCGAGGTTCCACCCTTTCTTGAGGTATATTATGGTCGGCTTGATGAGAGAGCCATTCGAGCGGTGCACTGTCGAGTTCCGCATCCTCACCCAATAGCCTGCATCCCTCTCGACCGCAGTTATGTCTTGAATGACCCAGCTTGGAAGATTGGGATTATACGCTTTCCACTTGTCGACCTCCTCGAACGGATCATATGCGTGCATCGAAACTAGGCTCGCATTCACTGACGCGAAATATCCTTCCGGGCTCATATCCTCATCATTGCAGTAGAAAGATACCAAGTTCCAGCCAGTATTCAGGGTGGTGTTGCAGGTGCCATTCTCGGATGTGAGGACAATCAGCTTCGTAGCCACGGCGTTTCCGGTTATCTTATTCTCATTCTCGCCTCCAAGACCAAGGATTATGAGGATGAGCGCGCCTGCGAATACGCCCGCATATATCCTGTGGTTCACTTCCTCCCCTCCTTCGCCGCTTTCTCAGAGAGAACGTAGAACTTGAATTTCGACACCTTTCTCTCCTCGACAATTCCTTTCTTCACCATCCGCCTCACTATCCGAAGCGTCGTCGCGGGGCTGACGCCTGCCATCCTGGCTATCTCCCGCAGGTAGAATGTCTTCTCTCGATTCTTCCGGAATACCGAGAGGATGAGCCCAACTTTCCTCTCAAGAAGCAAGAATGCCGCATCCATCGATGCTATCTTTCGCATTCCTGCCTTATAAATCTTTTCATTTTTGAAACAATAGTTTATTTTTGATATATTGTTTCATTAATGGAACAATTCTCTGAATAAATGAGTCCAGATGATCATCAGAAATCAAAGAACCTCTAGACGCTATGTCCGTGATGCCTCTTTCTCTTCCTGAAGAGGAGTATGAGCAGTATCACTATCACCGCAAGCAGGATGTAGAAGAGATAGTCTCCCTTCGCGAACTTGAGCTCAAAATCAGCGACGACAGATTTCACGAGAGCGTCCTCTCTCTCGCCGTACTTCACCTTGACGTGGATGACCTTGTTCGCCTCGATGTCCTCATCGGCGAGCGAGACCGGGACAGTCAGCAGTCCTTTCTTCCCGCTTATCAGGTATATCGTGCTGTCCGATGCGAAGACAGTCTCCTCATCGTTTATGATTATGTCGTAGATCTCTCCTGCGGCATAGGTGTCGACCTTTCCCTTGTTCGTTACATCGATGAGGAAGAGGCCTTTCGCCTTGTCGTAGACCACATTGTCTATCGTGAGCTCAGAGTCGTCGAAGACCTTCACAGTCTGGACCTTCAAGGTCTGCCGCAGGACATTCTCAAGAGCCCTCTTGCCCTCTCCGTAGACTGCGAAGACATCTGCGGTTATATCGCCATCCATCGGATCCACATCGTATGTCAGCGTCAGGAATCCGTTCTTATCGATGTAGACCGCATCATTGTCGCCGACAGTCATCCTCTCGCCATCGCCGTAATTGAGAGTGAGTGTCGTCTTGACATATGTTCCGAGCGCCACATTGTTCTTGTATGTGACCTCGACCTGATTCGTGGCTGAGTTGTACCTCACCGAATGGACCGAGAGGTCGAAGTAGTATTTCGGCATCGGGAACCTGTCGAGATCCTCGACAGCTGAGATGCTTCCCTGCGGAGCGCGCGCGGACTGCGCGAACTTGACGAAGACCGGGATGCCTATCTGTCGCCTTATGCTTGTCGCCGTACCTATGAGCTCATTCCCTATCAGGATCCCGACCTTTATCTCCGAGGACTTTATGTAGTTCGCGATAGTCTCAGGGACATTCGCTGCCCCGATGAAGAGTACTGGCTCATCGCCGCTCATTATGCTCGCCTCTATGAACTCGCCGTTCGAGAGGACTGCCTGGCCCTGCGTCGCTATGCTCTGGTATCTCTTCACTATCTCGACATTGTTCTCGAATCTGTCTCCCTTGTTGATTATTATCGGATCAAGATCGGAGAGCGCATTCTTGACCTCGCGGTCGACTGTGCCGTATATTATCAGCTCCTTCAATCTCCCCTGAGACCTTCTTTGCGAGAGGAATGATGCGATCTCATTCGCGTTCTTCTGGTCAGCGAAGAGGACGAATGACTTCTTCTTCATCGCGTATGGAGCCGCCGATATCGCGTTGTATCCGTAGGCGTCGTCTATGACGACATAGTTCTCTATGTCAGCCATCCTTCTTGCGAGAGCGAGATTCGCCGACGCGAGCTCCTGCTCCTCGACGATGAAGTTCCTCGATTCGAGAAGCGGCTTGTAGCCGACTACATACGGGTTCTTCTTCGAGCTGATGACAAGTATGTTCTTCTGCCTGTTGTCCAGCTGGTTTATGAGAAGCATAGAGTGCCTTGTCGAGACAAGGAAGCTGCTTGATTTTCCCCCAAGATTCGCGTACATTATGCCTGAGTAGACATCGCGCCAGTCAGCTGAGTTGATTATGACCCTGTTTATCTCATCCTCTGTCAGGGCAGATGCGCCTGACGCCAGGAATGCAGCAAGAACTGCGAGAATTATGATTGATCTCGACCCTCTTTCCATGAAAACCCCAACTGGATTTTTAGGCCCATCATTTATAAATGTTGTGCACGCCATTCTTATTCGACTCTCTCTTGTTTTTACTTTCATTCTTTCATTAATTTTTATTATCTTTTTTCCCTTAAATAATAAAATCATACTTTCATATCTTCTATGTGCTCTCCCATTTTCTATATTATTGTCTATATATTATATAGCTATGTGTGCTGTCCGCCATCCACTATCTATCACCTACAGTCTACCGTCTACAGTCTACTGTCCGTATAGTCTATTCTGCTCCTATCCGAGCTCTGCGTAAAAGTAATATGTTGTCGCAGGGCCAGGGATGCCTTTCTCCGGGACAATCATCTGGAAATTGTACTTCTGCGTGTTGAATCCGGTCGAGTTCGGCTCAAGTATTGTCGAATATACCATATTCGACCCATCATAGAGCATTATCTCCTGGAAGGACGCATTCTCAAGCGGCGCCTGGGAAGTGTCATTCAAGTATGTCGCGATGGCGGGGCAGGTCGAGTTCCGGATAAGGATGTCTCCGACTATGAAGCTCTTGTGCACCCTGTTCTTGAATGTCTTATTTATGCTGTCATCGAACACTTCGCTTATGTTCATCGCATTCTGCTCGCTGTATATGTGGCTGACATTCGAGCAGTTTATCGATGCCCAGTTTATGCTGTTGCTTCTTGAAGCATAGACCTCTCCTGCGACAACTGCCATCGACCAGTCATAGATCGTGTAGTTTCCGGCATCATCGAGAGTGAGCTTTCCCGATACATTACCTGCGTAGGCTTTCCAGCGGAGAGTCTGGGTCGTCGTGTTCAGCCGAAGCACAGTGAATGTCCCGCCTGCTGTCGTTATCGCAGCGGCGGATGCGGGTGTCGCGGTCTCTGTATAGTTGTACTCGACAATCACTCCGCCTGGCGCTGCATCTATGTTTATCACCAGTATCACGAAGAAGATCGCGAAAAGCCAAAGGAGGAATTCTCTTCTCATTTTCCTTTCCTCCGGGCCCGGGCAAGCGCAGTCCAGACTGTGCGGTAGTCTTTCTTGAGTATCGCCGCTATCTCTTTCTGGGAGCGCGACTTAGCGAGATGGAGCGCTATCGATTCGAACGGGCTGTATTTCCTGTCTGAGAAGACAGATACTGGAAGATGGATGTCTGTCTTTCTTATGGCGATCTCTTTTATTTTTCTCTTGCAGGAGAAATAACTTGTCCAGATTGTCCTCTGATCCCTCATCAATCTTTTTGCGATCTCTGCGAAGCTCAATCCTTGATTATCCTTGAGATACACTGCCACAAGCTCAAGATACCCTGCATTGTTCTCGAAGAGAGTGATCGGGATGGCATCATTTTTCCCTTCCTTCCCTTCCTTCCCTTCCTTCCCTTCTCTTTCTTTCGCCTTTATCGCAGAGAATATCTCGTCAGAAGATGTGTTGTACTTTCTCGATATCTCATCGAAGAGTATTTTCAGGGCAGATATTGTCTCGTCAGGAAAATTCCCATCTTTACTTACCTTATCAGGCATTTACTTATTTTGTAAGCTTTTCTATTTAAATCTTTCTTATTTTATAATACTTTATTCTTATTTTATCATATTAACACTTATTTTATAAGATTGGCAAATGAACAGAAAGATTTATATATGGGTATAGTCTTAAGTATACTAATTTAGCAGATGGTAAAAATTAGTATTTCGATATACTAATCGCTTATTGTCAGCTAAATGGAAAAAAGAGGTGAAACGTAATGCACGTAAATAGGTTGGCAGCAGTATTATCTATTCTAGCATTGGCTGCGGCTAGTTTTGTTTTCGCAGCGACCGACCCGCAAGGTGCAAACTCGATAACCACTGTATGGTCCGAGAGGAACCTACCATACAATGCTTTGAGTCTGCAGGCGCTTGCAGGTAACATCACTGAGCTCACTATCTCTGCTCAGTCACAGACAAGGACGTGGCAAGGCTATGTCGGGAACATCTCAGGTAGGATAGTCCTTGATGACGCATCCAACTGGACGCTTTACGATTGGCAGAACACTGAGCCAAGAGGCCAGATATATGCCACACGGAGCCCATCAGTTGTCTGGTCGAACATATCTTGCTTCGATTACTACGGAGGCCCAAAATACAATCTCTCCGCGATAGAAGCAGACCTTGGTTTGCATCCGACAGAAGTAGATGGCGTCAATGAGACATTCAAGTATCTTGTTCACCCAATAGTGTATGTCGGAAGCAAGCAGATAAACGCGAACAATTGCTGGACGACATATCTTTATCAGGAAGATGCTAACCAGACAAGCAACTTCATCGAGATACTCTTGACTGACAACACGACAGGAAGCATCATCTACACCGCGATCTTGGAGAACCGGACACCCGGAGCCCTAAATGACCTACGCGGTTACAACAACAAGACCTATGACTTCCAGATGCTTGTCGGGGAGGATGGTCACGGTACAGACACAGCGACAACCCAGTATTGGTTCTTCGTAGAGCTGATATAAGGAGGTGTCGGAAATCACTGCCAGAAACACTACGGAGAAGGCAGGAGAAGAATCGAGGAGGCCAACCCCTCTTTTTTCCTTTTATTTTTTCATTTCCCTTATCCTTATAGGAGATAGAAGCAAAATCGAAAAAGAGTGATGAGATGAAAAAGAACATAGGGTTTATCACATTCGCCCTCATAATCGCCGCGATCATCGTGGCAGTGAGGATAGATGCGGCTACCCCTGCAGGAGCATCTGTGCAGCATCTTGGGAATTCTACTATGGCTCCCACAGCTCCCGGGAACAGGACAGATGCCAAGGGAACGATAAATGTCATTGCGCTCGATGTCCTGCAGCAGAATGACAAATGGAAGGCTTACGTTGGTAATGTCAGCGGTAAGTTGACTTTGGATGATGCGCAATCATACACTATCTATGACTGGTCAATAGTCGGTTCTGTCGTAGGTACAGTTTTCGCGACACGGAACAGCACAGTCGTCTGGTCGAAGATAAACTGCTCGAACCTTACGTACATCAGGGATGAGCAGACCTTCCTCAGTATGACTGCATCGGCATCAGACAGCATCGAGAACACCTTCTCGAGCAAGAACCACACGCCGTTCACTGTCGCAGACACGAATGTCGCGAACTGCAGCTATACATCGCTCTATGTGAACGACACAGTACAGCCGAAGAACTCATCGGCAGCGTACCAGGAGATACTCCTCTACGACTACACTGGAGCGTTCGTCTACGCCTCAAGAGTGAATGACAACAGCCTCAACTACAGGGGCCTTGGTACATATGATTTCCAGATGATCGTCGGCGAGCGGGAAGTCGTCGGTCCGCTTGTGACATATTACTTCTTCGTAGAACTGCAGTAGAGAATCTATCCTATGCCATCTCGAGTATGGCGATGAGATCCTCTTTCGAATAGGCGTCCTTGACCCTCGCAGCGAGCACGCCATCCCCGAACTCGTGCATTATCCATTCCGAGAAATCGTTCTTGAGCTCATTGACGTGCTCTCCGAAAGCCCTCCCATCCATCGCTTTCACTGCCGAAAGAAGGTCGGAGATGCTCCTCACAGACTGCCCGTCGCGGAGGAAGAACGCGTTCTTCGCGCTCTCGCTGAACCTTATCTCGCGTATGAGGCTCTTTAGCTCCTTCGACTTCTCATCTATCATTGTCTCGATGAATGCCATATCGTTCTTCAGGCCCTCGATGGCAAACTCCTTCTTCTGCCATTCTGCCTCGAGAGAGGAGAGATCATTTATCTTCGCGATTATCCTGTCCTTCTTCTCCTTGTCGTTCAGTTTCTCCCGTATCTCTTCCTTCTTCCCCTGCCAGTTCTCCTTCATCTCTGAGAGCAGGTTGCGCGAGAGAAGCTCGCTGTGAGCGCTCCTCCTCTCGGATATCAGGCTCCCTTCCTTATTGAGATGCTCGAGGATGTCTGAGAAGAAACTGCTGTCATATATCGATGCGTCAGGATTCTCTTTACTATCCTCTATGATCCTGTTCGCCGGAGACTCCGCATCCGCTATCGGCGAGACGCTTTTCCTCTCATCGAGAGGCTGATTCGATACATACTCGACCTTCTTATCGCCATTCCTGTAGTCATCGACTCTGGACACATCGAATCTTTTAAGCTCATCTGCTGTCTTCTCAAGATTTCTTATGGCTGCGAGCGAAGGAAGCTCTGGGACATTCACTTTCGGAGCCTCTACCTTCCTCTCAGGCGCGCTTCTTCCGACTATGCTTTTCGATATCTCGGGAAGGTCATCCTCAGGCGCTGCCTCTCTCTTCTTGAGCTTTCCGAACATCCTCTTTAGGACTCCTCCTTCCTTCTCGTATCTTAAGTCATCTATTATGCTTCCACCCATCGCCTTTCCTGCATTATTCATTTATATATCTTTCCTTGAAAATCCCAAAAAATCGGGGCGCAAGGACCCATCGCTTCTCGCGATGGGCCCAAGGCCACGTAACGGATTTAGGGAGCGTGATGATGCTATTCTATGTCTGTGTAAAACGCGAGCGAATCTGTCCCTCCGAACTGCTTCTCGAGATTCGCAGGCACCCTTATCTCATAGTCGTATATCCCGAATCCCCCGGCCTTGCCTTGGTTTATCTTGGTGCCAAATACGAGTGTCTGCGATGCATTGAAGCTTCCGCGCCCAGATGAATCCCAGAACACTCCTGTTATGAAATTCGATGTATTTGCGCTGTTGACATAGCTCACATTCGTGACATTGAACCCGAATACTGAGAATGCAGTCACCTGAAGAGGCGCGCCGCCTCCTGTGAATGTCCTATTCACTGAGTCATCCCTTATCGTCGTGTTAAGAGCGACATCTGCCTCGTAGAAATCAGCGAACGAGGTCCCATTCGTCGCATTCACTCCAAGGGCCCTCAGATCCAGCCAACTTATCTGGCCATCAGCATCGGCGATGAATATGTTCCCGCTTGTCTTGGTCGTGTTCCACGCATACACTGCTGTGCTGTCGTTCTTATCGAGCCGAAGAAGCCCTGACACATTCCCGTAGTAGTGCTGCCATATCGGCACAAGTATCCTGCTTCTGTTCCTGTTGTTCCCCTCATCGACTTCCGCGACAGAGCCGTTTGTCTCAAGAGGAGTATCGACAAGGACGAATATGTCGTATGTCCCCTGCTTCGCTTCCCAGCTGCGGTTGACTGTGCGGTTGACTCCTGCGTTCAAGGAAAGGATTATGACATCTGTCCCGAATTGGACTCCGCCGCTCTCAGGGTCACCTTCATAGAATTTCGTTATGAATGTCCCCGCGTTCTCATCTCCGTGGTTGAAGATGTTCGCGAATACAGTTATATTGATTCCCTCGACGGGATTCTCATTCCCGAAGCGGATCCCTGTGCTGTTTATCTCAAGATCGACATAGGTTATGTTGAAACGGATAAGCCCCGTGCTCCTCGCATTGCCAGCAGTATCGGCGCACTCTATCGAGTATGTGTGGTTCTTGTAGCCAAGGACTTTAGTGAAGTTGTAGTTGACTCCCTGCGAGAGATTCCAGCTGGTGTTGTAGTAGCTGCCATCGATTGTTATCGAGCAGTTGTTGATGTTAGAGAGATTGTCTGTGACATTGTAGATGAATGTGACATTCGTCCTGGTTATCTTGCTGTTGTTCTCCGGGAAGACTATGCTGATGTTCGGCCCTGTGAGATCATATGTGAACTGCCTTTTCTCTGTGACATTCACGGGATAGAACCAGTCCGCGGCAGCCCTTGCGCTCAAGTTCCAGACTCCCTCGACATCCTGCGAGAGAGTGTGGTTGCCGAGCCAGTGCTTGAGTGTCGAGTTGACGACCACAAGATATGTGAGGGACCTATTGGCATTCCCTGCCTTGTCTGTGCAGTTCACAGACCAGTTGTAGTTCCCGTTCGAGAGGACCTTAAGGAATGTCTGGCTGGTATTCGGAAGTACAGTCGTATGCGTGTCAGACACTGCACCATTCAGTATCAGGCTGCAGCTCTTGACTCCTGAATAGGAGTCGCTCGCGTTGTACTTGAAGCTCACTCTGTCAGACACAGTCCACTGTGAGTTATTGGCAGGCGATTCGAGCCGGACAATCGGGAATGTCGTGTCGGTACCGAATATTCTTGGGGACGGCTGCACAGAGTTGCTGTTGTAGTCAGAGCAGTTCACGCTCCAGGTATGCCCTCCATTCGCAAGATTCCTCAATGTGAAATTATGCTGGACGCCCGTCTGGACGCCGCTTGCTGTCTGGTTTATCGACCCATCTATTATTAGCGAACAGGATGAGAGCCCTGAATTGTCGTTCGGAGTATATCTGAATGTGAAATTCCCAGTCCTGTTCCAGTAGTTGTTCGCCGGATAATCGAGCGAGACTGTCGGAGGGATGGCGTCTCCAGACACATTGACTGTGAGATTCCTCGTCTCAGAGAAATTAGTGTTTCTTGCGTAATCTGTGCAGTTGACAGACCAGAGGTATTTTCCTTCCGCGACATCCACGACGAACTCCTGGACAGAGCCCTTTGGCACATCCTGGCTTGTCGCGTTTATCTTGCTGTTGAGTATGAGCGAGCAGTTGGCGATAGGGCTTGTTATGTCATCCACATTGTACTGGAACGTGACTGTGAGACCTGATGCCCAGTGGAAGTCAGGGTCAGGACTGATGAGATTTACCGTCGGATGCACAGTATCCACAGCGAAGCTGTAGTTGCCAAATGCGCTCGTATTCCTGTTGCTCGCGTTATCGAAGCACAGCGTATCCCAGCGGTAGAAGCCATCGGAAAGAAGAAGCGGAGTGAATGAATAGAGCACAGATGACACAAGTCCCGACTTTGTCTGATTGGATGTCCCATTAAGATGGAGCGAGCAGTTCAGAGGATTCGCATCCACGACAGTGAAATTAAGGACAACAGAGCCTGTCTTGAAGTAGGTATTGTTAGATATGTTCAGGTACACAAGCGGCGCAGTGTTATCTAGCACAAATGACACTGTCCTCTCCGCGGAGAGGGCGAATGTGTCATTCAGCACGCAGTGCATTGTCTTTGGGGAATTATCGTTCCACGGCACGCCAAATGAGCAGCTCCTCTCCCCTGCCCCTAATGCCCCGGCGCAAAGCCCGTATTTCCCTGTCTCATTGCCGCAGACAAGGGCGAGATTATCGCTCTCAAGATCGCTTCCTCCGCTTGAGCTTATCAGTACAGGATCCCCTGCCTTGATGAAGTATCTGTCCGCGAAGACAGATGTCATACTAGGAGCATTATTGACGAAGAACGGGCTTCCGGTTATCCCTGTCCCGTTGTTGCCAGGCGAGCAAAGAGGTGTTGGCTGATTATCGCAGGCGAATCCGTACCAGGAGTATGCTCCGGATTTTCCGGTAGTCGAATGCGAGCAGTTTGTCGCTGTCGCGGAATTGACAAACCCTGACTGGCAGTATGTCGTAGCGACACAGGAGCCGGCAGCTGTCGAATTGGTCGAGCAGATAAGGAGCTTGTAGAGATCATTGTTCAGATCTGTGGCGTTGCCGTAGAACCAGACATTCGAGCCAGCAGGCGTCCTTGCCGTAGTATCTGATCCCCCGTCAGAGACATTGCCGACCAACACAGGAGCATAGTTCTGCAGCGTTATGTTTATCCTTGTCTCCTGCGTCCCGTTGTGCATCGAGAAGTCAGATGCGCCTGCGCATCTTATCCTGACAAGCCCTGTGGAATTGGTCCTCAGGTTGAATGTCGCCGATGAATATGAATTTATCTCGCTGAATGTCTTCGGGTTGACATCGGAATTGAGCACTATGTGCGTTCCAGCGGCACCTATATCCTGCCAGGTCCCAGTGGAATTCACCTGGACAGATATATTGGCGTTCAGGCACGAGCCGCCTGTGCAGTTGTATACGCAGGTAGCCGAGAATGGCGTATCCTGCACAAGATTCTGCTGCGCGATCGGCGTCGACATATTCGTGAAGAGGAATCCGAGCCGATAGGCGCTGAATGTCATATATGATTGTGTTGTCGCCCAGTTATCCCACCAGTGCGTCAGGGTCCTTCCCTGAGTGGCGAACGCATTTATCTTAAGTATCAGTCTGTCTGTTGAGTTGAGCCTCACTCCCGGAGATGTGCAGCTAAGGCCAGATGCGTTTGTCCTCGCCGCAGGGACAAGATAGCTTGTCGCTGTCGAGTTATCTCCGTATTGGCATATCGTGCTTATCGCGCCATTGCTGTTTCTCTCAGCGACAAATGTAAGGTAGATCCTGTTCGCCTGGCTCGCTTGCACAGTAGAGTGGAATGTGACGCTGTTTCCGCTCGGGATGAATATGCCATTCGAGCCCATTGTCGCGGATGTGGCATTCACTACGTGGGTCAGTCCTGCGGAAAGGGCCCAGGTAAGGGAATTCTCAATCCCATCATATGCCCCAAGAGATATCTGCGCAAGGGTGTCTGTGAATGATGCGGTGGAAGTCTCGTTGAACTGCATCTGGATCTCCGGGTCGACTGCGAGTATCCAGGGCCTTCCCTCTTCATAGATATTACCTTCGTAATACGCCTTAGCTCTCCCGATCTCATAGACGAATGGGCTTATCATCGGGACCTTGGCAGTATAGACAACTTTCGTGTTGTTGGCAAGATCGTTCCAGCGCAGAGTATTCGCATCCTTTCCCTTATCGAGCGAAGCGCTTCCCTGGCCCACGATCTCAAGCTCGCGCGGCACACTCTCTGTCAGGTTGTATCTTTCGATATTGCGAACAGTTAGCTCTGTCCTGAACAGCTCTTTCTTCGGGTCTATCACTATCTGAGCCTTGCGCTCGATCTCGACTGTCCTTCTCTCGACTATCTTCAGGACATTCTGGGTTATGTATCTTCCATTGAGGTATCCGGACAATGAATAGTTCCCGGCATCAGGGAGCTCAATATCCAATGAATATATTCCCTTGATGTTGCTTGGCGTAAGATCCTCTTTCCTGTAGTCGCCGATCTTCCTCTCGCCGCTTCTTAGGATGATTCTGATATCTTCTCTCTCGGAGAGATATCCTTTCTCGTCGAGGACAGCGATCTTGATCATCGCGGTCTCGTTCCTCTCATATGAGTCCCTCTCAGGGTTCATCGCGATTACGCCTTCCGTGAACCTGTCGTTGCCGATCTTCATTATCTGGTTCTGCCATCCGAAGAGGATGTGCTCTATCGCAAACCTGCTGCCGGAATCTCCTTCAGAAATAGATGCATCCTGCGCGTTATCTTCCATCTTAAGATCAGGATCGATCAATTCCACATTCACCCTGGCGTCATTCGGTTTTGTCAGGGTAAGATTCACCTTCGCAAGGTATGTGCCATTGACCTCAGTGTCAGATTCAGGACCGAGGGACCTTAGGAACATATCGAAGATGACGGATGAGTTCTCCCCGTAGATGCTCTTTGGATCCTCATCCGAGAACCTGTATGTCAGATTCAGGCTTCCGAAGAGATAGATTATCCTTGAACCATTGACGACATAGTCAGCGGATTCCGCCCACCAGGTGTAGTTTCCAGCGTACATCTTCTGGCTGTTCGCATCCTTGCCGCTCCACACAAGCGATGCGTGCCCTGTCGAGTTCGTGAAAGCGGTGCCGAGGACTATGTTCCTCTGGCCGGCTATCGCAGGCATCGTGAGATTCGCCTTGAACATCACCTCTGTTCCGCCGAGATCATTGGAGAGATGGACTATGAGCGTCTGGTTGTCGTGGACAAGAGAATTCCCTGAGTCCCTATCCACTTCCGCGAAATTGGCTGGCGCGATCGGATTCAGGAAAAGAAGCTGCGCGATTGTTATATTGTATGCGAGAGAAGAATTCGTGTTCCCGACGATATCTGTGCAGTTCACAGACCAGTTATGCTGTCCCGGAGAGAGAGTTTGCGTGAAATTCTCTCTCACTCCATCGGTTATGTGGGTCTTTGTCTGCACTTTCGCGCCATTGATCAGTAGCGAGCAGTTCCTGACTGAGGTGTATGCGTCGCTTGAGTTGAAATAGAATGTCACAGTGTATGATGAATCGATGTAGCTGTTATTCGCCGGACTCTCGAGATTGACTCCCGGGCCTGAATAGTCATTCGTGAACCCGTATGTCTTGCTTGTATTCCTGTTCGTCGCATTATCGACGCAGGTCACATTCCAGTAGTGGTGGCCTTCGGAAAGGGAAGATGCCGTGTAGTTGACCATCTGCCCTGGAGAGGATAACCTCGAGAAGACATCCGCGCTATCGAGAGTGATGTTGCAGAGAAGGGCAGTCGCCATATTATCGTTCGCTGTGTAGTTCAGCGAAAGGAGACTGGATGATGTGTTGAATCCGTATGGAGGCCCATTCATCAGTATCGATGGCTTGGTCTTATCTATCTTGAGGTATCTTATCGGCGATACCGCAGTATTATTGTTCGTCGAGTTGTCAGTGCAGTTCACATACCACCCTCTTGTGCCTTCTGCGATGTCATTCACGCTGAAGTACTGCAGGACATTGTTCTCTGGCTCAGTGTGCGTCTGGTTCAGGATGCTGTCGATGTAGATCGAGCAGGATCTGACCTTGCTTGTGTCAAAGACTGTGTAGTTGAAGCTCACATTCCCAGTATTGTTCCAATAGCCATCATTTGGGAAATGGAGATATATGTTCGGAGGGACAGCGTCATCAGTCACTGCGACAGAGAGGTTATATGTCCCGCTTCTTCCGGTATTCCCGGATGTGTCTGTGCAGTTGACTGACCAGTTGAAGAGGCCGTTCTGCATAGTCCTTGTGAAATTAAGGGTCGTGTCTTTCGAAGGATCGAGGGTGGTGTTCCGCACAAGCCCATTCACTATAAGTTCGCACTTGCCGACATCGAATGCGTCCGAGACATTGTACTCGAAGACCACATCCGAAGACACTGTCCGTTCTGTGTTGTTTCCCGGAGAGATGAGCCTGACACTCGGCGAAGTGATGTCGATGAGGAACATCCAGGTCGCGGATGTGTTCGCATTGCTCGCATTATCGGCGCAGGTCACATTCCAGTAATGGTATCCTTCAGAGAGTCCGGTCTTCTCATTCTCCCTCTCGCTTCCGGGAATTACATTCGCATTAGTGAACTCAACGATATCGTCTATCGTCACGTTGCAGAGAAGCGATTCAGCGAGATTATCATTCGCGGTGTAGTTCAGCCTGACTGCGCTCGATGAGCTGTTGAATCCATTCGGAGGCTGCTTCAGCGTGACGGATGGCTTCGTGAAATCGACGAAGAGATACGCCGCGATGGAGTAATTTATGTTTCCTGTCTTATCCATCGTCCTTATCTCGATTCTCCTCATCCCTTCAGGAAGAGGATTCATCGCAAGAACTATCTCTGAGTTGTTCGTTCCGCTCCCGTTCTGGTTGTTCGACGCTCCATCGACGATCACTGAGTAGTTTATGTACGGCGAGAGATTGTCCCTCAATGTGAAATTGAGCGCAGGCGTAGCGTTATTCGTGTGCGTGTTGTTCTTCGGAGAGTTTATCGTGGCGTTCGGGGGGGTCGTATCGACATAAATCGTGTATGTGGCCGAGATGCCGGTATTATCCGCCGGATCGTACACCCTCAAGATTATCGTGTGGTTCCCATCCGAAAGCGGAGAGAGCTGCTCGGAGAGAGTTATCCCTGGCGGCTGATTCCCGAATGCCGCAGGATCTATCGAGCCATCCACGAGGAACTCGTAATCGACTGTCTGTGCAAGATTATCCGATAGATTGAAATAGATTATCGGCTGGCTTGTCTTGAACCAGGTCTCATTCGGAGTCTCTATGTTGCCTTTCGGCGGGACCGTATCCACATAGAACGTCTTCTCATATGTCGCGTTCGCGAAATTATTCGCCGGACTGTCATCGAAGCATCCGACAGTCCAGTTGTAGTCGCCATCCGCAAGGCCGATCAGAGTGAAATTGCTGTAATTTCCATTCTCCACGCTTGTGTTTGTCTGGTTAAGGACTCCGTTTATGAATAAAGAGCAGTTCAGTATCCCGCTAGCGTCTGTCGCATTGTAGGTGATGGTCTGGTCAGATGTTTTGGACCAGAATCCGTCTGAGGGAGCCACAAGAGTCACATTCGGCGGGAACTCATCGACGAATATCTTGAACTTGTATGTCTGAGACTCTTTCGTATTGCCGATCGTGTCTGTGCAGTTCACAGACCAGTTGTGCTCCCCGTTCGACACATTAAGTACAGTGAATGTGGCGTTCACTGTCTTCCTGTTGAAATTCCCAGATGTGGCATTCAGCCTGTAGTCGAGTATGAGCGAGCAGTTGCTGACATTAGATATGAGGTCTGTCGCATTGTACTTGAATGTTATGTCGAAAAAATCAAGGTATGAGTTGTTCCACGGATAATCCAGAGTGACATTCGGCCCTGTCGTATCCACAGCGAAGCTGTAGTTGCCAAATGCGCTCGTATTCCTGTTGCTCGCGTTATCGAAGCACAGCGTATCCCAGCGGTAGAAGCCATCGGAAAGAAGAAGCGGAGTGAATGAATAGAGCACAGATGACACAAGTCCCGACTTTGTCTGATTGGATGTCCCATTAAGATGGAGCGAGCAGTTCAGAGGATTCGCATCCACGACAGTGAAATTAAGGACAACAGAGCCTGTCTTGAAGTAGGTATTGTTAGATATGTTCAGGTACACAAGCGGCGCAGTGTTATCTAGCACAAATGACACTGTCCTCTCCGCGGAGAGGGCGAATGTGTCATTCAGCACGCAGTGCATTGTCTTTGGGGAATTATCGTTCCACGGCACGCCAAATGAGCAGCTCCTCTCCCCTGCCCCTAATGCCCCGGCGCAAAGCCCGTATTTCCCTGTCTCATTGCCGCAGACAAGGGCGAGATTATCGCTCTCAAGATCGCTTCCTCCGCTTGAGCTTATCAGTACAGGATCCCCTGCCTTGATGAAGTATCTGTCCGCGAAGACAGATGTCATACTAGGAGCATTATTGACGAAGAACGGGCTTCCGGTTATCCCTGTCCCGTTGTTGCCAGGCGAGCAAAGAGGTGTTGGCTGATTATCGCAGGCGAATCCGTACCAGGAGTATGCTCCGGATTTTCCGGTAGTCGAATGCGAGCAGTTTGTCGCTGTCGCGGAATTGACAAACCCTGACTGGCAGTATGTCGTAGCGACACAGGAGCCGGCAGCTGTCGAATTGGTCGAGCAGATAAGGAGCTTGTAGAGATCATTGTTCAGATCTGTGGCGTTGCCGTAGAACCAGACATTCGAGCCAGCAGGCGTCCTTGCCGTAGTATCTGATCCCCCGTCAGAGACATTGCCGACCAACACAGGAGCATAGTTCTGCAGCGTTATGTTTATCCTTGTCTCCTGCGTCCCGTTGTGCATCGAGAAGTCAGATGCGCCTGCGCATCTTATCCTGACAAGCCCTGTGGAATTGGTCCTCAGGTTGAATGTCGCCGATGAATATGAATTTATCTCGCTGAATGTCTTCGGGTTGACATCGGAATTGAGCACTATGTGCGTTCCAGCGGCACCTATATCCTGCCAGGTCCCAGTGGAATTCACCTGGACAGATATATTGGCGTTCAGGCACGAGCCGCCTGTGCAGTTGTATACGCAGGTAGCCGAGAATGGCGTATCCTGCACAAGATTCTGCTGCGCGATCGGCGTCGACATATTCGTGAAGAGGAATCCGAGGATATACGCATTGAACGAGACATAGGATGCTGTATCGGTCCCGTCCCAGTAATGGGTGTTTATGACAGAAGTCCCTCTGCTGTTGTATATGTTTACATCCATCCGGAGGATGTCTGTCGAGTTCAGCCTGACACCTGTCGAAGCGATGCAGGAGCCTGTCACGTTTCCCCTGTAGTTGTTCGTTGAACCCAGCTGAGACCCTCCAGTGTCGTTGTTTCCTGCCTGGCAGATGAATGTCGTCGCTCCACTTGAGAATCTCTTACTTTCCCAAGTGACGTATGTATTGGCTGATCTCTGGCTGAAGAAAGTCCCTCCGAAATTCATCGTGGTCCCTGAAGGTATGAATATGCCGTTCCCGCCGAATGCGCTCGAATTCGCTATCGCCATCGTGACTACTGTTGTCGCAGGAATGCTGAAGCTCACGCTATTCTCTGTAGTATCAGCTGTTCCCATCGCGATCACGGCAGGTATCGCAGTGTAATCCTGCGTCGAAGTCTCGTTCAGCCGTATGTTTATCGTCGGGTCGATGGCGAGCATCCAGGGTCTCGCCTCATAGAACGAGCTGGATGAGTAATCTATCCTCGCAGGCCCAAGCCTGTAGAGATAAGGCGTCAGAAGAGGAGTCTGCGCCGCATAGCTGACGACTGAATTGTTCCGTAGCCCCCTGAATATGATGTATTTTGTCTCATTGACGATAATTGTCTCGATTCCTGCTTCCATTATCTCGAATTCCAATGGGACTGCCTCCACAAGATCGAATGTCCCTGTCCCGACATACGACGCTATCCGAAATGTGTTAGTATATGGGCCAAGCCACGGGTCTATGACGTGAGGCGCATCCCTTATTATGTCGAACTCGTAGAATGCCTTCGCAAAGAAATACGATTCGATGCTCGCGTTTATGTCATCATAGAACGATACAGCGCGCATAGTGTAGTTTCCCTCGAAATTGACAGGGAATGTCGTGTAGTAGACTCCTGGCGACTCCTCGATTATCGAGGATTCTGTGCTGAAGATGAATGATGTCCCAACTGGATCAGTTATGTTCAGCTCTATCGATGCACCGCTTCTCTTGTATCCGTTCTTATCGAGGACAACAAGGTATATCTCCGCGATCTCAGATGGGTGATAGATGGGTTTTCTTGTGTTTATGCTGATAAGGCCCCACGAGAATAGTATCTCTTCAGTCTCTTTTCCGTCAGATAAATTTATCCTGTATATCCCTGGCCGGATGTTCCTTCTCTCAGTTATCTCGACCTCGACCTTTCCGCCGGATGATATCAAGAGATAGCTGATCTTCTCCTTCTTCTCTGAATCGGCACGCCTGATATCCACCTTCAGGTCCTTCTGGTCGAACTTCTTCTCGAATCTCACCTTCGGCGTCTGATCCATCCCGAAGTCAGATTTTCTCTCCCCGGCTCTTTCGCTTCCGCTGCCGATGGATGATATCCTATCGACGATTCCAGAGAGGTCTATCGCATTCAGTATTTTAGTGATCAATCCCTCTTTTCTCTCCTCAGGCGCTCTCTCGACTGTCTGCGTGCCATTTCCGGAAGCGCCGCCCTCCGGAACTGACTCAGTAGCCGGAAGCTCATTCAATACTATCTTGTTGTCTTTCGCGACCTTGAAGCTCTTCGAGTCGATCACTTTCCCCTGCTCAGATACAGCTATCTCGTGCACTCCTTCATTTCTCGCGAGGAACCTTATGTTCTCATTCGCTCCTATGAACCTGTAGATGCTTCCGTTATTTCTTATGGAGATGTCTTTGCCACTGATCGGGTAGCCACTTATCGTGATGTTGACCATCTCTCCCGCAAGATAATTCTCCTTGTCAGTCTGTATGAGCGCAGCAGCGCTTGATGAGAGGATGATTAGCGCAATGGCTATTCCGATCAGCCAGCTGTCCGCTCCTCCTCTCTTCTCCCTCATCTTAGCTCCGTGTAGAACGATACTCTGTTGTCCGTTCCCTTGTACTGCCGAAGTGTCGCAGGGACCCGCAGCTCGTAGTCATAGAGGCCGAATGCCCCAAGCGATGTCGCGGCTTCTGTCACAAAGACCACATCCTGCGTCCCGTTGTATCTTGCCCCCTGGCTCTCATCCCAGAGTATCCCTGTCAGGAATGCGCTTGTGTTCGTGCTGTTTGAGACAGAGACATTAGTCAGGTTGAATCCGAATATCAGGAATGATTTTAATTTCGCCGGCGCTCCAGCGGAGACGAATGTCCGATTTATCGAGTCAGGGAATTTCGTGCTGTTCAATGCCGCATCGAGCTCCTCGAAATCATTCATTTCAGTCCCGTTCGTCCTGTTCACTCCAAGCTCCTTCAAGCGCAGCCAGTTGACTGAATTGTCTATGTCTGCGGCGAATATGTTGCTTCCATTGTAGCTCGCTATGTCCCAGCTGAACGCAGACTCATTCTGTGTCCCGATCTTGAGTGTCCCGCTCACATTCCCGTAGAAGAAATGCCAGAACACTATCCCTATCTTCCTCCACGCGTAGTTGTTCGACTCATTAAGCTCGCGTATCGAGCCGTTTGTCGCAAGAGGCGGATCGACTACGACATAGATGTCGTGCTCTCCAAGCTCAGCTGCCCAGGTGACATTTATCGTGATGTTCTTTCCTGCCCCAAGATCGAATGTGAAGTTCCCGTTTATCTGGATCCCATCAGTCCAGTTGCCTTTCCAGAATTGGGCGGTGACATTCCTCGCAGTCGATTTTCCTATATTATATATCGTCGTATTTATGGTGATGTTCTTGCCTTCTTCCGGATTGCTCTCATTGAATATTATGTCCGTCGCATTGATGAGAAGATCGGGCGCAGGTATCGAGAAGTTCCAGGTCGCGGATGTGTTGATGTTGAGAGCCATATCGCGGCAGGTGACATTCCAGAGATAGGTCTTGAACTCAAGGTCATTGAGTGTCGTCGTAACGGATGTCCCGTTTGTCGCATTGAAGTTCCGGACCACTGCCCCATCAAGTGAGAGATTACAGGTAAGATTCAACGATGTCGCATCGAATGCCGTGAAGTTGAATGTTATGCTGTTGTTCTCGGAGACATTCCCGTTCGGAGGGTTGTTGAGCGATATATATGGCGCGACAGTATCGACATATATGGAAATCGCTGTCGAGTTCCTCCTGTTGCCTGCGTCATCTATGCCTTCAAGCGTAAGCGTATATGCTCCGTCGGAGAGAGGGTTAAGGCCTGTCTGCGTGCTCACTCCGTTCGATACGAGTCCTTGCCTATTCACCGCCCCGTTCGCATAGAATGTGTAGTTCAGGATGGCATCCATATTATCATCGATCCTGAAGTCTATCGTCGGTGTATTTATCGCGAACCAGGTTCCGCTCGCTGTCAGGATGCTTGGGAAAGGGGACTCGAGATCGACGAATAGCGTCCTGTTCTCGCTCCTTCCGAGTATCCTGAATGTCGTGTTGTCGTAGCACTGGATGCTCCAGTTGTATGTCCCGTTCAGATAGCGGGCAGTCAGGTTGCTGATGCCGCCATTCGTTATGTTCTCTCCCCGCTTGGTCGCGTTTATGGTGCCATTCAATATGAGCGAGCAGTTCTCTATTCCTGTGTCATCGCTCGCGTTGAAGTAGAATGTGACATTCTCGCCATTTGTCCAGGTCCCGTTGGCTGGAGCTGTCAGGTTGATTACTGGAGGCCTGAAATAGTTGAAGTATCTTGTCGCTGAATTGTTCCTGTTGGTCGCGTTATCGACACAGCTCACATTCCAGTAGTGGGTTCCCTCAAGAAGACCGGATATCGTCAGATTGACCATCGTGTTGTTAGGAGCGTTTATCCCTCCAAGATAGTTCGCCCCATCGACTGTCAGGTTGCAGAGAAGGATGTCGTCGAGAGCATCGTACGCCGTGAAGTTCACCCTCGGGATCTCTGATGTGAAGTTCCAGTTGTTGTCAGGGAAATTGAGGAGGATGTATGGAGGGATAGTGTCTATGAAGATGGTCAGTATGCTTGAGTTTCCGATGTTCCACGCATTATCGTATGCAGTCATATTTATCTTGTAAGTCCCATCGGCAAGATTGGACACTGTGTCATTCCACTGCGCTGTGCTGTTCGCGACCCCGGTCCTGTTCGCAAGGCCATTGACAAAAAGAGTATAATTGAGGAAGTAATCGAGAGCATCGGTTATCGTGAATCTTATCGTGGCGTTCTTCGTGTTGAACCAGGAGAAGTCAGGTGTCTGGAATGTTATTGTCGGAGCGGTCCTATCGACGTATATGAACACTGCTGTCGAGTTCTTGCTGCGCCCTATCGCGTCAGTGACCTCTATTTGCACTCTCCGCAGCCCCTCTGTAAGGGTTATGTCAAGAGCGTTCGTCGAGTTATCGGCTACTATCCCGCTCTGCCCATTCGGTGTTCCATCGACAAACACCCTGTAGTCCACATTCGCCCCTGTGAATGACTTCAGGGTGAAGTTGAACTTTGTCGTGAGATTCGTGGTCCAGGTCTGGTTGTAAGGGTAGTTTATCCTCGATACAAGGACGGAGATGTTGCGTGTCGCGTTATTGTTCGTGTCATCCTCCTCGACAATGAGATTCGCCCTGTCCACGACAACCCAGATGCTGTGGAATCCATCAGTTATGTTCCAGGTAATATTCACTGTCGCGTTCTTCTGCGGGTCAAGCGAAGGAACCGTCCTGTTGCCAAGGAATATTCCGACTCCGGGAGCCCCGTCCCAGAATTCGACAAGCGCATTCCAGGCAGGATAACCTCCTATGTTGAATATTGTCGCGTTTATCGTTATCGTCTCATTCGTGTCTGGGACGCTCGTGCTGAATCCGATGTCTGTGCCATTCAAGGTAAGATCAGGGGCATTGACTATGAATCTCGTAGTATTGGTCGT